>JAJPYR010000092.1 GCA_021204825.1 Clostridia bacterium
ACAAAGCAGCCACCTGCGGGGAAGACGGATACCAGGTATACAAGTGCTCTGTCTGCCAGAAGACATATACCGAGACTCTGGAAGCAACCGGAGAGCATACTTGGGATACGGACAATGTCACAGTTGTCCTTGAACCTGAGCAGAATGCGGAAGGCCTTAAGGAATACACCTGCTCCGTCTGCGGCGCCACAAAGATTGAGGCTTTCTGGGATGAAAACAGCGTAAATACAGAGCACAGCTACACAACCGTCCGGTATTACTCCGAAGCGGATGAAGACCTTGGCATTACAGAAGCCGGCTGGTATTCCGTATGCGACAACTACGGCTGCGGAGAGGTAGAGTCTGCCACAGCTGAAGAGCTGTACAAGTATGACACCATTGTCATAGACTCTGCGGACAACTTCAAATCTGTCCTTAGCACAGCATCCGGTGATTCCTCCAACACATACAGCATCCAGCTTGCTGCAGACATGAAGCTGGATGAGGCAATCTCACTTGCCTCCGGCAGCGATGTTACAATAGACCTCAACGGATACGCAATCTCAACAACAATTGAGGCAGCAAACGAAAGCCTTGTAGAGACAAGCGGAAAGCTTGCAATTACGGACACTTCCAGAAGGGGGGCAGGCTCCATAACCTTTGATGCCGCAGACGGAGACTGCGCCGTGGAGGTTTCAGGAGAAGGCTCTCTTACAATAGATGCCGGCACATACACCGGAGCCATTGCGGTAAAGGTTGGCTCCAGTGCAACAGCAACCATATCCGGCGGCACGTTCATTGGAGCGGATGATTCCGGATACGGCACTATCCAGTCCGTAGGCACAACCACTATCTCCGGAGGCAAGATAACATGCACATCCGAGACCGGCATGGCGCTTACCGTAAGCAACGGCACAACAACCGTAACCGGCGGGACGATAACATCTGACAACAGCTCTGCCGTATGCGTGGAAGGAGCAGAGCTTACCGTTGGCGCAGAGGGCGGGGATGTCTCAGACCTTTCCATCTTAAGCAAGACAGGCAACGGCATAGAGGTTATAGGCTCAACCGTCAGCGTATACAGCGGCACAGTCAAGTCCCTCGGCTCAAATGCAACGGCACTTGGAATCTTCAAGTCAGAATCAGATACTGCCAGCTCAACAGTGAACATCTGCGGCGGAAAGCTTTCCGGCACAACATACGGCCTCACAACCCAGGGCACAATAACAGGAGATAAAGACCTCGTTAAGGTAAGCATTTCCGGAGGATCTGTCCTTGCCAGCCATACAGCCGTATATCTTGCAGGGAACGGAACATACTCCATCTCCGGAGGTACAATCTCCGGCGCCGTTGGCGTAGAGATCCGTGCAGGAAGCCTTGACATCTCCGGCGGCACCATCTCCGGTTCCACAAGGACACTGTCCCTTGCAAACGGCGGCGAAGGCAACGCAGAAGGCCCTGCGGTAGACAGCGGCGCAGCGCTTGCCATTGTGCAGCACACAACCGGGCTTGACATCACCGTCAGCATAACAGGCGGCACACTCTCCGGCAATTACTCCGTATACCAGGCCAACCTTCAGGGCAACGGAGACAGTGCAGGAAAGATTACTGTTTCCATCAATGAGTCTGAAGATGAAAATGCAGCGAATGATGCCGTTCTCAAGGGCAGCGAGTACGTGGAAGTGAATGAGACCGCAGAAGAAGAGCCTGAAGGCAGCACCGAGTCCGCAGAGGGCGGAGACAGCACCGCAGCAGACGGCACGGATGCAACGGAGGGAGAGGGCAGCTCCTCTTCAGAAGGTATGGATGCTGCGGAGGGTGAAGGCACCGGGACATCCGAGGCATAACCTCTTCCATGTGAGTCCTCATACAAATTGTACATAAATACGGAAAGGCTTTGCTCTGGCAGGGCCTTTTTTAAAGCCTGTAATTTTTACTGTTATTTTTACTAGGCCCTGCAGTGCCGCAGAATGAGCCCGTTCCCCAATTGGCATGTGCTGCAAGGCCTGCTTTGCGCTGTGGCTGCAGCGCATGCGGCGTATGGGTAAAGTGCACAAACAGGCCGGATTTATGTGCAGGATACCCAAGCGGGGCACTTCAACAAAAACTTCAAATATGTCATGAAAACTTAAAAATCATTCACAGTTTGCAAGATTTGTGGATATTTTGCAATATCATGCATGATATTGCAAGTGCGCAAACAATAATATGCAATTAAAATCCGGTATGCAGGTTTTGTATAATAAAAGCATATTAAGCTTTGGGCGTATTGCGCCCGTAAAGCCTGGCCTGTGCTTTAAACAGGCCTCCCCGGATTAAGCCTTAAGGGGCGCAGGACGGGATTTTGCAGCAACTAAAGGGAGAATGCGATGAAAGACAAGAGCAACAAGAAGTACAGAAAGCATGTGCGCTGGCTGGTGCTGGCCATCGTATTTGCCGTCCTTATGGTCATTATGCTGGCTGTGGACGGTGTGATCATGGGTATGGGACTGTATCCCACGGTCAACAGCTACCTGCATGCAGATTCATATAAGAAAGTCAACCCTACAAGTGACGAATATTATTCCTCCGCATATGACAGTGCAGACGCGCTTCAGGAAAAAGAGGATTCACTCTGCGCCCAGATAGAGGAAGAGGGAGCCGCACTCCTTATGAATGACGGCACATTGCCGCTCGGCACAAATGCGAAGGTTTCCCTTTTCAGCGCGTCTTCATATGACTTCATATACGGCGGCACAGGATCCGGCGAGGTCAACACGGACAATGCCATGACGCTCCAGGAAGCGCTGGAGGAAACCGGCATGGATGTAAACCAGGATCTTGCGGACAAGTACGAAGAGCTGGATTATCACAGGTCAACCCCCAACGCCACGGGCGGGTATTCCTCAGACTATCTCATCAACGAAGTTCCCATCAATAAGATCATCAGCAACAGCACAGCAGATCCAATTGTTCAGTCATTCGCTACATATGACACAGCCATAGTCACCCTGTCCAGGTCCGGCGGCGAGGGTGCGGACCTTCCGTACGGAAATGAGGTCACCGGATGCGCAGAGGGAGGCCCGGACTCCGAGGGAGGAGATTATCTTGTCCTCAACCAGGATGAGAAAGACATGCTGAGTGCAGTGGACTCCTATTTTGACAATGTTGTCATCCTTCTCAACTCATCCAATCCTCTGCAGCTGGACTTCCTGGCAGATTACAGCATCAGCGCAGTCGTGTGGGTAGGAGATGTAGGACAGAACGGAATGCAGGGCGTAGCCGGCATCCTTGCCGGAACGGTCAACCCTTCCGGACGCATCGTGGACACATTCCTCAATGACAACCACTCATCCCCCGCAATGCAGAACTTCGGAGTATACGAGTATTCCAACGAGGCAGCACTCGGCCTTGGCACCGCGCAGAACAACACGGATGCAGGCATAGGCAAGCTCAACTCCAGATACGTTGTATACGAAGAGGGCATCTACGTAGGATACAGGTATTACGAGACCCGCTATGAAGACTATGTAATGGGCACCGGAAATGCCGGCACTTATGATTACTGGTCCGATGTGGCATATCCTTTCGGCAGCGGCCTTTCATACACAGACACATCCGTAAGCGGCGCAACAGGCACATGGGATTACAGCAATTACAATGTTGAGGACAAAGGCGATACCATAGAGGTAAGCCTCACCGTCACCAACGGCACAGGCGTCGCAGGCAAGCACACAGTGCAGGTATACATGCAGTCCCCGTATACGGATTATGACAAGGCAAACGGCGTTGAGAAGGCTTCCGTAGAGCTTGTGGGCTTCGACAAGACAGAATGCATTGAAGCCGGCGGAACCGCACAGGTAACTATAAGTGTGGACAAGTCTTCCCTTGCTGCATATGACTCCAATTCCGCAAAGACGTACATCGTAGACCCCGGGACATATTACTTCACAGCAGCTCATGACGCTCATGAGGCAGTGAACAACATCCTTGCTGCAAAGGGTTATACACCCGAAAGCACCAGCAGTAAGATGGATGCTGCCGGCAATGCAGATCTTGCCAAAACTGTAACGGTGGATCTTGACAGCAATAACTGCTACACGGACGGCTCCAACAGCTATGACGCAAACGCTGTGAAATCCGTAAACCTTACATACAGCACATCAGAGACTACGGGCGTTGCCATCACCAACCAGTTTGACAACGCAGACCTCAACTATTACCAGGACGGCGCAGCCACATATCTTACAAGAAGTGACTGGACAGGAACATTCCCCACGGCGGTGACAGGCCTTGCCGTAAACGAGGCAATGTGGGAGGACGGGCTTGCATCAGATGACAGCCAGGCCGGCCCGGACGGAAAGACTGCCGGCACAGACGCAAGACAGGCTCTTATATCATCCGCAGAAGGCACCTTCAAGGATTATTACGAATCAAAGTACAGCACCACAATTACAGAAGTTCCTGAGACGGGAAAGGACGGGGACCTGCAGCTGTATGACCTCACTACGGCATGGTGCGACCAGGACGGCAACTACATTGGCATCAGCTCGGAGTGGAATGACACAAGATGGGATGTCCTTCTCAGCCAGGCAACTTATGCCGATATGACCAATCTCATTTACAACGCATTCCGTCAGACGGTGGCCATTGATTCCATAGGCCTTCCCGGCACAACGAACTACAACGGACCCCAGGGACTTACGAACGCCATAACGAACGGCGAGTCCGGAATGGCATACACGTCCGAGGACATTATGGCCGCAACGTTCAACCGCGAGCTTGTCAAAGAGATGGGCGAGTGCATAGGCGAGGACTTCCTTGCCGCGGACATCGCAGGAATTTACGGCCCCGGCGGAAACATCCACAGGACTCCTTATTCCGGCAGAAACTTCGAGTACTACTCAGAAGACGGCTGGCTCAGCGGAGAGATTGCAGCGGTAGAGGTACAGGCCATATCCTCCAAGGGCGTCATGGTCTTCATGAAGCACTGCGTTCTCAATGACCAGGAGAACGGCAGATACGGACTCTCCACATTCGCCAATGAGCAGGCCATCCGTGAGATATACCTGAAGCCTTTCGAGGCCGCCGTGAAGACCGGAAACGGCGTGGGCGTCATGACGTCCTTCAACCGCATCGGTGTCACCTGGTCCGGCGCGGACTTCAACTTCATGACAAACGTTCTCCGTGAGGAGTTCGGCATGGACGGCATTGCGGTTACGGACTGCTCCATGTTCGCGCCTTCCATGGATTACCGCCTCGGCGTCCTTGCAGGACAGAACATCTGGGACGGCATGAGCATGGGAATGGCACAGCTGGACGGGCTGGACAATGACGCCGTAATGGTTACGGCAGTCCGTGAGGCCGTAAAGCATGTCGCATACACTGTATCCGGATCCCTTGCCATGAACAACATCGGCGTTGGCACAACCATAAAGACCATAATGCCCGGATGGGCAGCGGGCATCCTTGCAGCCGGCGTTGTATTCGCAGCTCTCGTAGTCCTCTGCGTAGTCATGTTAATGCTTTCTTCAATAAAGGCAATGCGCAACCGCATAGCGGACGGCGTGGACAAGCACGGCAACCCCACAAAGGAAAGGAAATAACCCTTCCGCTCATGACATAACGTCATAATGCCATAACGCCGGCATATCTCCCTTTGCCGGCAAGCAGCCAACAAGCATCCAGACCCGCGGAAGCCCAAAGCCTCTGCGGGCTTTCTGTTGTCTGCAGGCAGCCCTTGCCGCAGCAGCTTTGAAAGGGAAGATGCTTTGGCCTTGCAAGGAAGCTTGTGCAATGCGCCATTTTGGAGGCTTCGGCCTTGCGGCGCTTGTAAATTCCGCCGGGATATGGTACACTGTCTGTGTCCCCGGAAAGGGGAGATATATCACAGACATGGCCTTTTGCGGCTTAAGGATACAGGAAGGCAGGGCATGAAGAGTCAGAGCGTTGTCACGGATCTCAGGGGTCAGGTCTTCAAGGAAGTGGCCAGGGTGGCTTTTGAGTCAGAGAACCCTGCGCAGGACCTTGAGGCTATACCGTATACCATAACACCGGATGAGATACCCAAGTACAGGGAGAGCATATACAGGGAGAGGCAGATTGCCTCGGAGAGGGTAAGGCTTGCCATGGGCCTGTCCTTAAGGCCTGAGAACAAGCCGGTCTCCATAACCTCCGGCGTGGACAAGAGCACCATTGCGGACAAATATTATGAGCCTCCTTTAATGCAGGTAATACCGTCCGCCTGTGACAGGTGCAGGGACAATGAGTACGTGGTCTCAGACCAGTGCCGCAACTGTGTCTCCCATGCATGCATAAAGGCCTGCCCCAGGAGTGCCATAAGCACCGTGAACGGAAGGTCTTTCATAGACCAGACCAAATGCATCAAATGCGGCAAGTGCAAGCAGTCCTGCCCGTATGACGCCATAGCGCACCACGTGCGCCCCTGTTCTGCGGCATGCGGCATAAGCGCGATAGGCACGGATGAGTACGGACGGGCAAAGATAGACAATGACAAGTGCGTTGCCTGCGGGCAGTGCATGGCGGCATGCCCATTCGGGGCAATTGCGGACAAGTCCCAGATATACCAGCTCATACAGGCCATAAAGCACGGGGATGACGTTGTCGCGGCCCTTGCGCCGGCGGTCATAGGACAGTTCGGCTCTGCCTCCATGGGCAGGATGAAGTCCGCCCTGCTTGCCTTAGGGTTCAAGGATGTGTATGAAGTGGCCGTAGGCGCGGATGTGGGATGCGTTGCGGAGGCCACGCATTACGTGGAGGCCGTCTCCACAGGGAAGCTTCCGTTCCTCTTTACAAGCTGCTGCCCTGCGTGGGCTGTCCTTGTGAAGAAGTATTTCCCGGATCTTGCATCCGAGGTCTCCGAGGAGCTTACGCCCATGGTAACCACAGCCAGGACCATAAAGCAGGTCCGCCCTTCGGCGCGCGTGGTCTTCATAGGCCCCTGCGCAGCAAAGAAGCTGGAGGCCTCAAGGCGCACCGTGCGCTCCTATGTGGATTTCGTAATAACCTTTGAAGAGCTTGCGGCCATGTTTGCAGCCCGGGGCATAAACATAAACGAGATGGAGGAGCTCCCCGTAACCCTGAAGTCCACGGGAGCCGGGCAGGGGTATGCCTGCGCCGGAGGAGTGGCGGGGGCGATAGAGAAGTGCATAAACGAGTACTTCCCGGGAACCCCTGTGAACATACAGCATGCGGAAGGCCTTGCGGACTGCCGCAAAGTCCTGATGCAGGCCAAGGCCGGCCGCCTCAACGGCTGCCTCATAGAGGGCATGGGCTGCCCCGGCGGCTGCGTTGCGGGCGTCGGCACCATAATACCCCCGGAGAAGGGCAAGGCTGCCGTGGACAGGCTTGTGGCCTCCGCGGACTCAAAAGTGCCGCCTTTGGAGCTTGAAGAGCTTGCCGAAGACCTCTCCAGGATGGAGTAATCCCATGACATATGACATTGCAATAATAGGCGCA
>JAJPYR010000056.1 GCA_021204825.1 Clostridia bacterium
CTGTTGCTTTAACGCTTTTCTTTAGTATAATGGACATACAGATTCCAAAGGCACAGGTGAGCATATGGGGACTTATCTTAATCCAGGGAATGATTTATTCACGAGATCCAGGTTTTCAAACATCTATGTGGATAAGAGCGGGCTTATAGCCTATACTAACAAAGTGCTGAATACTGAACAGAGATTCATGTGCGTGACAAGGCCACGCAGGTCCGGCAAGTCCATGGCTGCCAACATGCTGGCGGCATACTATGGCAAAGGGTGTGAATCTGATGATCTGTTCTCCAACTTAAAAATCGCTCAGGATGCCAGTTACAAAAAATTCATGAATCAGTTTAACGTTATTCAGATAGATATGTGTGACTTCTTCGACCGCACAAAAAACATATCTTCCCTGAAAAGGCTACTGAACAAAACAATTGCTGGAGAACTGAAAGATGAATTCCAGTATGTTACTTTCAAATCTAACATACTTATATCCATGCTGTCTGAGACAAAGCAGAAATTTGTCTTCATTATAGATGAATGGGATTGTATTTTCAGGCTAATGTTTCTCCAGAAGAACAGAAGGTATATCTTGATTTTTTAAGAAACCTGTTTAAAAACAAGCCATATGTGGCATTGGTATACATGACCGGCATACTTCCCATCTGTAAATCCGGGGACGTAGTGCCATTGAATATGTTCCAGGAGTTTACAATGACGGACGCCTACCCCCTTCAGGAATATACAGGTTTCACGGAAGACGAGGTACGGGATCTTTGCTTGAAGAACAACAAAGACTTTGATGCCTACAGGCACTGGTACGAAGGCTATACAGTAAACGGGCTCACTATCTACAACCCGTGGTCTGTATCGAGGACAATGAGCAAGTCCCGTCCTGACATGGCTTGGACACGGACGGAATCTTTTGATGCGCTATCCGTTTACACAGGCTCCGGCATTGAAGGCGTGAGGGATGCCGTAGCAACTCTGCTTGCCGGCGGCGAAGTGCCAATTGACCCGGAGATGTACAGCAATGACTACACAGACTTGCGGTCCAGTAATGATGTGCTCACGTTGCTGGTTCATTTGGGATACCTAACTTATGATGATTCCAAGGGCACAGTCCGTATTCCTAATTACGAAATCCGGCGGCAGTTTGAGATGCTGGCAAAGCGAAGATAATATCCGGCGGCAGAACAACCAATACAGACAGAAGGATTTCTAACTCAATCCTTCTCTTGCATTATATTGGAACCAGGTGTTGCAGGAATCATAACTGTCCAGCCACCCTTACACCTTGACAGTAATCCTGTTTCCCAGAACCTTGCGCATCTGCTGCTCCTTATACCTGCGGCGTGCGTACCTTAAGAGCGTGGACTGGTTAACCTTGTACTTGTCAAACATTGCCCTGATGATGTCTGGTACCTTGACGGGGGATAATATGCTCTTCATTACCTTGCTTGCAAGCAGATCCACCATAATCTTCTCCAAAGACACCAATCCTTCGCTCTCTACCTTCGGACTCTCACTGATAAGACAGTTGATTATGACGGTGCCGTTGTATGCATAGCGCGAAATTTCTTTTTCATCCGGAGTCATCAGCACACTATCCCACAGAAGCTGTTCATAAGTAAAAAGGAATAAAGCACGGGACTTTTCTACATCTATAAAAATGTAATTCGCCCACAAGGGTTCACTTAAGAACTCGTTGAGCCACTGCAGTTCAAATACACTAAAGGACAACTCCGGACATCCAGCCTTTAAATCCTGTATTATGTCCGCAGCCTCTTTCGAGTACGTTACCCTGTACTCCTTTTTAGCATCTCCATTACATTTTATGTAACAGTTTCTGCCAATATGCTCTATCTGGTCATACTTCACCAGCCTCTCCACGAGATTGTGGAGAAGCGTCTCTCTGAATGATTTATCTGCTTCCATAGCTATGCGGCTGATATTCTGACGGGTCATCTGAATACCGGGCTGCATGCTGTCTACTATCTTCATTACATCCATCTTAATGTTCTCCCCATTGCCTACCGATAATATGAAAGCTTCTCCAAATGCTTTATTAGGACAATGAGTAATGCTTATGATTGACCTTGTGTCAAAGCCTTACACTATATTATATAAACTCTTTTTCGGAAATTTAAATATAAATTATAAAAGTTTCTTGAAATTTATTAAAAAATTTCTTTTTTTAATAAAAATGAAGAACTCATTTCCTTTAAATGCTCCAGAACAGACCCTACACATAGCTGTTCCAGGCGCACCTTGGCATTCTGTTCAGACAGTCCTGGAATCCGTCAAATCGTGCTGCTGTATGTTGTAATTTGCCAAAATATCTGCTATACTTTAGGCATTGAGGGGCGAGTCATGGACATAAGGGAAAAGCTCATACAACTGAGGAGTGAAAGGCATCTCTCACAGCAGGACCTTGCGGACCTGCTGGATGTGTCCAGGACTACGGTCTCCAGGTGGGAGTCCGGCAGGAATATCCCCTCCACCACACAGCTGCTCAACATATGCAAGGTCTTGGGGATAGACTCAAGCGAGTTCATAGAGGGCAGCCTGGCACCTGCGGAGGCGCCTGCGGCAGAGTCCGCTGAGACAAAGGAACCTGCAGGAACAGAGACAGATGGATCTGTGGATGAACCTGCGAAGAAACAGAGGCCGCAGTACTTTGGAGCCATAATCACCCTTGGAGTGCTGGCGGTCATTGCCGTTGCGGGGCTCATCATAACAATCGTGTATGCCGTCAAGGACTCGAAGTATGACACCAGCACAACAGTCTGGATAACCTCCATGCCGCAGAACACGCCCATGATTGTGCTGTGCATCTTTTTGGTAATCTTCCTTGTGGTCATAGGCATCCTCATGTACCTTCTCTTCAGGAGGCGCAAATGAGAAAGCGTGTTTTTTGCATCATATGCGCGTCTGTTGCCCTCCTGCTTGCATGCCTGTGCCTCGCGGGATGCGCCTCTTCGGATGAGGGAAACAGGTACCTGTTTGTCTTCCTGTCAGTCCGGATGAAGGGCAACGGGGACGGCACGATTACGGCGTATGTGAAGAATGAGTTTGACATCGGCCCTGCGATACAGGACATAGAGCTCACCGTGTATTACAGCGAAGAGTACAGCATCTCCCCCTCTTCAATGGAAGCTGTGGCCACAGAAAGCGCGGATGTGCTCAAGGCCTTCAAGGAGGACTCTGTTACGGTGGATGCCCGGGAAGGATATTACTGCGCCGTGGTGACGTATCCCATTACCGGCCTGGACAGGACCATGCAGAGCGAGACCATCCATTATGACTCCACAGGGACAAGGATCTAGCCGGGGCGGCTGCCTGTACTGGCTTAAAACAGCAGAATATATAGTTAAAAACAGCACCTTTGCGGGTGCTGTTTCTGTTGTATGAAAATGCCGCCGGGCGTGTGTGGAAATGCTGTGCGGCTTCATGGCTCATTGGGCTGTCTGTATGACCTGCGGAAATTGTTGTTCATTACGGCAAGCAGGACTGTCCACGCAAGGAACTCCAGGAAGATGCCGCCGGGCAGAAGGGACAGTGCATTGAAGCCGTCCGCGGACATCCAGAGAGCGTACGCAAGGGTCTCCAGAAGATGCCAGGCAGACAGGACGGACAGGATTATGATGAATGCCGTGCTGGCATGCGGATGGCCCTTGGACATGAAGAGCCACAGAAGGGAAAAGATCAGGAACAGGATGATTTCCGGCAGGAAATACACGGCAAAGGACTTGACGGCGTTGCTCGCGCCCGTAGAGCCGAAACCCCAGCCTATGAATACGAACAGCACCCATATCACAGCCGCAGCTGCGCCAAGCACTATCCATGCAATCTTTATGCTTTTAAATCTCTTAGGTGTCATGCGCAGTTCCCATCCTCTTTTGGCAGAATATCATTTTGACGGTCCTTCCTCTTAACCATGGCAATACGGATGCAGCGGTATGCCTCCATTGCTATGTACAGGATGAACCAGATGCCTTGGGAGAAAGCAAGGATTACGGTCAGCATGGTGTTTGCGGCATATCCCATGTACACTGCGGCAATGAAAAGCAGAAAGTTCAGAATGACCATAAGGACATTAAAGGCAATGGCCGCTCCCTTCCCTCTGTACACGGACAGCCACCAGGCATAACAGAATGCCGCAATGCAGAGAATGAGCGGAATGGCTCCCAAGGCAAGCGGCCACCAGTACCTGCCAAAGCCTAAGGCCAATGTTATAGTCCAGAAGACCGCGCAGGCAACACCGACGGCCATCCAGGCACAGGCAGTAATCATGCCTCTGCGGACCGCAGGTGCAGCAGCAAAAGCATTGTCCCGGAATTTCAAGTACATGCGTTTTTGGATTATCCAGACAAGGGCGAACTCAAATGCGGTGGCAAGCAGCATAACTGCGACCATGGCAGTTTCAAATGCCACTGAGACACTGACGGTGCCGCCGATTGCAATAAAGAGGCATATGATGTACACCACGCCCTGGAGCAGAAGAGAGAGTTCCGCAAGGAGCCCGGAAACAATGCATGCGCTCCAGGATTTGCGCATTGCAAACCACCACGCAGCCAGCAGGCAGAAAGTTAAAAGAGGCACCCCTGCGGAAAACACGGCGAAATACGGAATTCCGGCGAGGGCATAGAATAATAACGCAAGGAAGCAGTATATGACTGTAACAGCAAAGCAAAGGGCAAAAAGCAGCACTTTCAGCGTTGCTGTCTTAAGTTTTCTCATTCCACTCCACCCCCTTTGCCCGTTCCCGCTGAAGGCTCCCAAAAGTGCATACCTTAATTATGTGCGGGCTTTTTATACAGATCTTCCGCTTTCACGCCACCTGCGCTTTAGCAGAATGCACGTGAAGACGTACCAAACTATGAGGGCCGCTATCTGCAGGACCGGCAGGAAGGCGTACACAGGGCCTGTGTATATGTAGAACCAGTACACAGTGTCCAAGGACAGGACGGCAAGGATGGTCTGGATTATGAACATGACAACGGAGCCCGCCCTGGAGTGCCTGCTTGCAAACCACCACGCCATGCCGGCGGCTATGAAGACTATGGCAGGGATTATGGCTTTCTCCCATCCGCCGGATGAGAGATAGTACGACATGGCAATGAAGAACCACAAAAGGACTGCTATGACGCCGCTCGCAAGCCAGGCCTTCTCTGCCCCGGAATATCCGGAATGTCTTGCATGCGCAGGCTTCCTGCCGTTTCTGCGGCGCATCTGCAGCACGCAGAAGATGATGTCCAGGATGAAGAACAGAACGCCAACTGCCAATGCCACAAGGGGCATTATGATGTTCCCGTACGCCTCAAACAGGGTCTTCAGGCCCGTTATTTCAATGCCGGACTTGTATCCGCCGAGGGCAGACACGACACCGCAGCAGAGGCCGTATATTATGGTCTTCAGCGCAGACACTATTATGGTCCCAACAGGCCACTTCTTCAGGATGCAGACAAGCTGGATTACGGACGGCACGAGGAATATGATCCACGCCACAAAAAGGTTGGTGCCGGGAAGCCAGTTGTTCTCGTTGCTCTCAAACCCGTGCCTTCCCCAGTCCGCTATAAACAGGGCTGCTACAAGCACATTGGACACAATGAGCAGTATGAGCTCATTACGCTTGCTGTGGTCTTTCTTCATCTGCCGCCCCTCCTTGCTCTCATGCTTTCTTCCTTCCGCAGGCATCCTTTTGTGCCCTTTTTGGCACTTACACTATACGGCAAGGCCTTCCGGAAAGCAAGAACACATGTGTTGCAAAAAGCGTGCAAGTGTGTAACAATCTGCGGTTTTTGGGCAAAAAACAAGGCCCTCCGCTGTGGAAGAGCCCTGCTGCATGCATTATGAATGATTCCGGACAGAATCATGTGCGGATCTGGCCGTTGCCGCATATGACGTACTTGTATGAGGTAAGCTCTCTAAGGCCCATGGGTCCGCGGGCATGAAGCTTCTGTGTGGAGATGCCTATCTCGCATCCCTGTCCGAAGACGCCCCCGTCTGTGAAGCGGGTTGATGCGTTCCAGTATACAGCCGCGCTGTCCACGGAGCGTGTGAAGAGCTTGCCGGCCTCGTCATCCATGGTGACTATGGCATCGCTGTGGGATGTGGAATGGACGGCTATATGAGCTATGGCTTCCTTCACCCCGTCCACCACTTTAACGGCCATCTTGTAATCCAGGAACTCGGTGTCAAAATCCCCCTCCCCTGCCTGCACTGTGTACTCACGGGGACCTAAGATGGCCCATGCGGCCTCGTCCAGCTTGAAGGTCACAGGCTTGGAGCGGTTTGTGAGCTTGTCATAGAGCTTAGGGAGGAACTCCCCGGCTATCGCCTTATCCACAAGGCACACTTCCATGGCGTTGCACACGGAAGGGCGCTGGCACTTGGCGTTCTCTATTATTGTGAGTGCCATATCCTGGTCTGCCGCCTTGTCCACATACACGTGGCAGATGCCCGTTCCGGTCTGGATGCAGGGCACTGTGGCGCCATTTAAGCATGCGTCTATAAGCCCCTTCCCGCCTCTGGGTATGAGCAGGTCCACGTAGCCGTTGGCAGTCATAAGGGCTGCGGATGATGCCCTGGTGGTGTCCTCTATAAGGTTTATGGCGTTGGGAGTTATGCCAACTTTCTCGAGACCCTTGCGCATTGCAATTACAAGCGCATTGGCGGAGCGCCATGCCTCCTTGCCCGTTCTGAGGACGGACACGTTGCCGCTCTTTAAGCACAGTGCTGCAGAGTCTGCGGTTACATTGGGGCGGGACTCGTATATTATGGCAATGACCCCTAAGGGAACGGAGACCTTCTGGATATGGATGCCGTTGGGGCGGGTGAACTCCTCACGCACTTCCCCTACGGGGTCCGGAAGGGCCTCTGCCTCTCTGAGGCCTTCCGCTATGCCGTGTATGCGGCTTGCGGAAAGGGCCAGGCGGTCCATCATGACCTCGGAAAGCCTGCCCCTTGCATTCTCCATGTCCACAGCGTTGGCTGCAAGGATGTCATCCGTGTCTGCTTCGATTGCGTCCGCCATGTTGAGAAGAGCCGCGTTGCGCTGCTCTATGGAAAGGAGCGAGACTTCAGTCTTCGCAGCCTTTGCGTTCTCCAGTATCTCCTGAGTGGTCATAATCAAAATCCCCTTATATGTAATCACTTTCCTGCTATGAACCGGGTGCCTACCCTCTTCCCTTCCACTGCATCATACAGATTCTCTGGGTATGCCCCGTTCATTATAATCATGTCTATCCCGGCCTCGTTGCACATCTTCGCAGCCGTAATCTTTGAAGCCATGCCGCCTGTCCCGAGGGCCGTTACCGTCCCGCCTGCCATGTGCTCTATGGAGGAGATGTCCCTGACCTCTGTCAAAAGCTCAGCATAAGGGTCCTTGTGGGGGTCTCCCGTGTACATGCCCTCTATGTCCGAGAGCAGGATTACGAGGTCCGCCCCTATGTTGACGGCCACAATGGCAGCGAGGGTGTCATTGTCCCCTACTGTGAGCTCCTTTGTGGACACTGTGTCATTCTCATTGATTACCGGCACGACATCCAGCTCCAGGAGCCTTGAGATGGTGTTGGTGAAGTACTGCCTGCGGGCCTCAAACTTTATGTCCTCTGCGGTTATGAGAATCTGCGCCACGGTATGATTGTACTCCGCGAAGCACCTGTCATACGCATACATGAGCTCCACCTGCCCCACAGCCGCCGCAGCCTGCTTTGTAGCCTCGTCCGAAGGTCTGCCGGGAAGCCCCAGCTTGGAGACGCCCATGGCAATGGCGCCGGAGGACACGAATATGACCTCATGCCCGGCGTTCTTTATGTCTGAAAGAACCTTGCACAGCTCTTCCACTCTTTTGATGTTGACCTTCCCGGTTCCGTGCGTGAGCGAGGATGTGCCCACCTTGACTACCAAGCGCATATCCGATTTTAAGCCGGCTTGTCTCTTGATGCCCGCGCCGTAAAAGGCGCATCTGTATCCGGCTTTCCTTTACCTTATTATTATACCGCCTGTTTGAGTTTAGTCAAACTAAACGGCCCGCAAAAACAGGGCAAAAACGGCGGAAAAAAGCGGGGCACATTCTGTGTCCCGCTTCTGTTATTCCTATCAGTTTCCGCTGAATATTAAACAATGCCGTGAGCCATCATGGCGTCTGCAACCTTCATGAATCCGGCGATGTTGGCGCCCATCACATAGTTGCCTTCATAGCCGTACTCTTTTGCGGCGTCATCCATGTTGTGGTAAATGTTAACCATTATGTTCTTGAGCTTTGCGTCAACTTCCTCGAATGTCCAGAAGATTCTCTGTGAGGACTGAGCCATCTCGAGTGCGGAGACACCGACGCCGCCGGCGTTTGCGGCCTTTGCGGGGATGAATACGACGCCGGCCTTCTGGAATGCATCGATTGCATCCAGGGTTGAAGGCATGTTAGCGCCCTCGGAGACATACTTGACGCCGTTGGCAATGAGCTTTTCAGCAGACTCGAGGTCGATCTCGTTCTGGGTTGCGCAAGGAAGAGCGATGTCGCACTTGATTCCCCAGATGCCCTTGCAGCCTTCTGTATAAGTTGCGGACTTTACGCGCTGAGCGTACTCCTTGATCCTGCCGCGCTTTACTTCCTTGATGTCCTGGATGATGTCAAGCTTGATGCCTTCGGGATCATAAACATATCCGTTGGAATCATACATAGCGACTACGTTAGCGCCGAGCTGCTGAGCCTTCTGGCAAGCATAGATGGCAACGTTGCCGGAGCCGGAGATGACGACTGTCTTTCCCTCGAAGGAGTCTCCCCTCATCTTGAGGGCTTCTTCTGTGATGTATACAAGGCCATAGCCTGTAGCTTCTGTTCTTGCAAGTGATCCGCCGTATGAGAGGCCGCGTCCTGTAAGGACTCCGGTGTGCTCGTCGCGGATTCTCTTGTACTGTCCGAAGAGGTATCCTATCTCTCTTCCGCCGACACCGATGTCACCTGCGGGAACGTCCGTGTCAGGTCCTATATGACGGCAGAGCTCTGTCATGAAGCTCTGGCAGAAATTCATGACTTCCCTGTCTGACTTGCCCTTGGGATCGAAATCTGAGCCGCCCTTGCCGCCGCCGATGGGAAGGCCGGTCAGGCTGTTCTTCAGAATCTGCTCAAAGCCGAGGAACTTGATGATGGAAAGGTTTACTGTGGGATGGAAACGAAGTCCGCCCTTGTAAGGTCCTATAGCGCTGTTGAACTCTACGCGGTAGCCTTTGTTCACATGAACTTTGCCGTTGTCATCTGTCCAGGGAACACGGAACATGATGACGCGCTCAGGCTCAACGAATCTCTCGAGCAGGGCGTTGGCCTCATACTCAGGATGTTTCTCAACAACGGGCTCCAGAGATGTCAGAATCTCTGTAGCAGCCTGATGGAACTCAGGCTCATTAGGATTCTTCTTCTTAAGTTCATCAAGAACTCTTTCAACGTATGTCATAGATACTCCTTCAAGAATATATGATAAATTTTGATTAACCCCATTATAACATCCTTTAATACCATGGGCAAACGAATGGATATAAGTTTTTCTTAAAACACATATAAGCAGAGCTTATACCATTCACATATCCGGCCATTTTCCCTGCCCGTATTTCATTTCACAAACCTTTCACAACAAAACTGTGCACTCTGACCAAAACACAGCTGCAATCTCACCGGCTCCAATCCCTGCTCAGACGCCCACAGCGCTTCCTCTCCTTCCGTCCGGACAATCCTCCGCCCATAAACGCAGGATCCCTCTTGGCGTGCAGGCCGACATCCGACAATATACATGGATGATAAAAGCTAACACAACTTGACCGGAAATTCTCAAACAGCCCTTAAATCGCTTGATTTTTTCCTCATCATCCTATAAAATAACACTTGCTTGAGAGAATGTGAAAGCATACAAGCCCTATATGATAAGGATTCCGTAAGTCGAAGCTGCAGGGGTGGCTGAGTGGCTTAAGGCGCACGACTGGAAATCGTGTGACGGTGGTGAACTGTTCGGAGGTTCGAATCCTCTCCCCTGCGCCAAGCGGTATATGTAGTCAAAAACGATTACATATACCGCTTTTTTTTACATACTAGACTGTAAAATTCTGTATAAAAGCTTTACGTAAATTTACGTATAATTACACATCGAATAATCATTCCATACTAATACCACGTAACACCCACAAAGGACACCAAACCAGGTTCTATAAGTCAATGACAACTAAAACACAATGGCAAGAAAATGAAGAAACCCTCGCTGCTTCATAGCAACAATATACCAGCTAAACAGACAATAAGACTTCAAAGGTTTTTTTTGCTACTTCAGTAAGAGGTAAATTATAAACAAATGATTATTAGAAACATTCGTTCGTAATTTTCACAAAAGAGAAATATTTGTTTGTGAGGGAAAAAATTGATAATGTACACATTAAACCAGATTGCTGCAAACGATTCCTGCTGTGAATATCACTTCCCCTCTATCTTTCCAGGCACTGCAACGTATCCAAAATATGCAAGAACTTTATTCACTTTGTCCATCCGGACAGTCTCTTTCCCCTGCTCCAGATCACGCACAAATCTGAGACCAACACCGGCCTTGGCAGCAAACTGGGCCTGGGTTAAACCTTGCTTTTTCCTTTCATCTTTAACAAAATCTGATATCGTAAACATACAAGCATATTACACCCTATCGGGTATATTTGTCAAGATGTAATCATATTATACCTTATCGGGTATACTAAAACTTCTCGAGCCAATTTTATACCTTTACGGGTATATTAAATATCGAGTTATATCTGACATAATACATTTTAAAAATGCTTCTATTTATGAAATATGAGAATTTTGCATACTAATTCGATCATCAAATTCTCAGATTAAACTTGTTCTCGACAGAAATTGAGCGGCTTTCGGATTTGCAAATCTTCTCCAAGCTCCACCACTACTACCTGATGGTTTAAATCTTAACAATGGTTCTGGAAGTGCCTATGACTGCCTATATAAGCATCTTATACTATTTTCTTTCATGGTCTTCCAATTGCATCTTGTAAGTCATAAACTTTTCGATCTTGTTTTTGTATAATTGTATAAATTTTAGTGATGTAAATTTACTTTCTGATGCTTCAATATGTCACCGCTACTCCTACCTAGTGATACATTGTGTCGTTGTTGTTGCTCTCTAGTTTGCGTTAATTCGTTGCAAACAGTCATTGGTTTTTATTTCAAATTTATAAACATTAGTTTTCATTATTTTGTGAATATATGTTTATAATCTGCTCCTGCGGGCGGCCTCTGTCTCCCACTGCCCATTTCATTGAGTTAAAATGCGTTTGCAGGCTCGTTCAAATTCTCTCTCAACGCGTTTTACGGACTCTATGATATCTGTGCGGTAATTTAGACCGCTATTCAGGGTGGCTAATAACGATTATTAGCGATTGAGATCAGCTGGCGTTTGAAACTCCTACAAAATAGGCGTTGAAAGATGCCATTTTTTGTTCTATTATTTTTGCGTTCACGGAGGGTTATTTTATGACTGATAATATTGCCGGGTCCTCTCGAGACCTGGATGCAGATCCTGATATGGCTTCAGGAAGTCTTGAAGAATGTGCCTCTCTCTATACAGCCAAGGCTGAACTGCTTGCACATCTTGCGCAGGCCAGGGATGACTTTCTTAACGGCAGAATGTATACGAGTGATGAAGTTAGAGATATGCTTCATGCTCGCATAGGCTCAGGATGCGCCAGTAGTCCTACGGCAGAAGATCTGGAGTCTGTGCTGGATGATACGGATGTTGAGGCAGCCTCTGCGGATGAGCGTTTAAACCATAAAAAGGTCTTTGGTGCCGCCAAAGAGGTCGTCCATAAGAATGAGTGAGCGTGGAATGAAAGCCGGCCCGGTTAATGCCGGGCTTTGGTTTTGTTCGGACAGCGAAAAACACCCGGCTGTTTTATGTGCCAGGTGCTTCTTATGGTAATCAAAACGGATTGTGATCTCTTTTGACCGGGGGGATTACTCCGGGATGCCGGTGATGATGTCAACGTACTCATCGTAGTTGACGTTCTTGTCGAAGGTCTTGGTGCCATTGATCTCGATGATGCGGTTGGAGACGGTGTTCATGAGCTCCTGGTCATGGGACGTGAAGAGCATGCAGCCCTTGAAGTTCTTCATGCCGTTGTTGAGGGATGTTATGGACTCGAGGTCCAGGTGGTTTGTGGGCTCGTCGAAGATCAGGAAGTTGCCGCCCTCAAGCAT
Source organism: Clostridia bacterium (assembly GCA_021204825.1). Lineage (GTDB taxonomy): Bacteria > Bacillota > Clostridia > Christensenellales > Borkfalkiaceae > Coproplasma. The sequence continues at coordinate 12,233 of JAJPYR010000056.1, forward strand.
CATTTTGGCAAGCATGCAGCGGACCTTTTCGCCTCCGGAAAGGACTTTGGCCTTCTTCAAGGCCTCTTCGCCGGAGAAGAGCATGCGGCCAAGCCAGCCGCGCAAGTATTCTTCGTAATGGTCCTTGGAGAACTGGGAAAGCCACTCGACAAGCGTTAAGTCGCACCCCTGGAAGAACTCGTTGTTGTTCTCGGGGAAGTAGCCGAACTGGATGGTTTTGCCCCACTTGACAGAGCCGGAATCGGGCTCAACCTTGCCCACAAGGATGTCGTACAGCATGGAGACCGTTGTGGACTTGTCGGACACAATGCCTATCTTTTCGTCCTTGTGGACCGTGAAGGACACGTCCTCGAAGTAGCCTTTCTTTGTAAGATGCTCAACGATGAGGATGTCCTTGCCTATTTCGCGGTCGAATTTGAACTCTATGAACGGGTACTTGCGAAGAGACGGCTTGAAGTCATTTATGGTGAGCTTTTCAAGCTCTTTCTTGCGGGATGTCGCCTGGCGGGACTTGGATGCGTTCGCGGAGAAGCGCTGTATGAATTCCTGCAGCTCTTTGGCGCGCTGCTCGTTCTTCTTGTTCTGGTCTCTCTGCTGGCGGGCTATGAGCTGTGAAGTCTGGTACCAGAAGTCATAGTTGCCGACCATCATGTTGATGTGGCCATAGTCAACATCGCAGATATGCGTGCAGACGCGGTTTAAGAAATGCCTGTTATGTGACACGATGATTATGGTGTTCTCGAAGTTGAGCAGGTAGTTCTCCAGCCAGCGGCAGGTCCTTATGTCCAGGTTGTTGGTGGGCTCGTCCAGAAGCAGGATGTCCGGGTTTCCGAAAAGGGCCTGCGCCAAAAGGATCTTTATCTTGAGCTTTGCGTCCACGTCCGCCATGAGCATCTCCTGGCATTCCTCGGGGATTTCAAGGTCATTCAAAAGAGACTGGGCCTCATATTCAGCTTCCCAGCCGCCCAGCTCTGCGAACTCGCTCTCAAGCTCGCTGGCACGGATGCCGTCCTCCTCAGAGAAGTCTTCCTTTGCGTACAGGGCATCCTTTTCATCCATTATGTCCACAAGGCGCTTGTGGCCGAGCATCACGCAGCGGAGCACGGTGACGTTGTCATATGCGTTCTGGTTCTGCTGCAGGACGGACATTCTCTCGCCCTTGTCCATGTACACGTCTCCCTTGTTGGGCTCAACCTCGCCGCTCAGAATTTTGAGGAACGTGGACTTTCCGGCGCCGTTTGCGCCTATGATGCCGTAGCAGTTGCCCTTTGTGAACTTCAGATTGACGTCTTCAAAGAGCTTCTTGCTCCCGTACTGCAATGATACATTGTTTACCTGTAACATAATTATATCTTCCGAACTGATTTACACGCTCAGTATAGCACGCTCCGCAAGGTTTAACAATGATTTGGAGCCTGTTATTGCAAAATCTGCCAAAAAGCCTGCGCAGAAAAAGCGCAGACTTGCGTATGGGCCTGTTGGCCCGTATGGTGCATTATGCGGGCATATGAGTCCGGCCTTGGGCCGTTCCGGGGCCGCAGGAACCAGGCAAAATGCGCTAATATATTGCGAACTGTGAGTTGTAGAGGTCGTAATAGAAGCCGTGCTGGGCTAAAAGCTCTTCGTGAGTGCCCTGCTCTATTACCTTCCCGTCCCGCATGACAAGGATCAAGTCTGAGTGCTGGATTGTGGAAAGACGGTGGGCCACTACGAAGGACGTGCGGCCTTCCATCAGGCGGTTGAAGGCCTTCTGGATGCGTATCTCAGTGCGTGCGTCTATGGAGGACGTTGCCTCGTCCAGAATGAGCATCGGCGGCAGTGCAAGCATTACGCGGGTTATGCACAGGAGCTGCTTCTGCCCCTGGGACAGGGAGCCGCCCTCTTCTCCTATTACGGTGTCATAACCGTTCTCCAGCTGCATGATGAAGTTGTGTGAGTGTGCGGCTTTCGCTGCGCGTATCATCTCTTCCTCTGTGGCATCCGGGCGCGCCATGCAGATGTTCTCACGGACAGTGCCGGAACGGAGCCAGGTCTCCTGGAGCACCATGCCGAAGTTGCGCCTTAAGGAATGGCGGGTTATGTCGCGGGTGTCCACTCCGTCCACCGTTATGCGCCCCGCATCTGTGTCATAGAAGCGCATGAGAAGGTTTATCATGGTGGTCTTGCCGCAGCCGGTAGGGCCTACGATGGCTATGCGCTTGCCGGCCAGGGCCGTTATGTTGAGGTTCTTTATAAGCTCGCGGTCCTTGTCATATGAGAAGTCCACACCCTCAAAGGTGACGCTGCCATGCACCTTCCCAAGCTCTCCGGGGCCGTCCGGGGACTGCTCCGGCTCGTCTGTGAGGTCATAGACGCGCTTTGCGCAGGCCAGGGCGTTCTGCAGCTCCGTGACCACTTCCGAAATCTCGTTGAAGGGCTTTGCGTACTGGTTGGCGTAGCTGAGCAGTGTTGTAAGGCGCCCTACGCTGAAGGCTACGGGCAGCATGCCGGGGTAGATTATGGACATGGCGCCAACAAAGGCCACGATGGCATAGATGATGGCGTTTATGAACCTTGTGGAAGGGTTTGTGAGGGATGAATAGAACGTGGACTTTAAAGCGGCGTCTGTGAGGCGGCCGTTTATCTCGTCAAATGTTTCGTTGTTCTCATCCTCGCGGCCGAAGGCCTGCACGGTCTTCTGGTTGCCTATCATCTCCTCTATGAACCCTGTCTCCTCGCCGCGGATCTCGGATGTCTTCTTGAACATGGAGTACGTGTGGGTTGCTATGAACCGGGCCACTAGGAGGGATATGGGCGTGAGCACTACAACCACCACCGCTATTATCCAGTTGTACACTATCATAAGCACCAGGGTGCCTATGATGGTCATGACGCCGGTAAACAGCTGCGTAAAGCCTAAAATCAGGCCGTCTGCGAAGGTCTCCACGTCCGTTATGTTGCGGCTTACGATGTCTCCTATGGCGTTGGAGTCTATGTAGCTTAAGGGCAGGCCCTGGATGTGCGCGAACGCGCGCTTCCTCACATCCCGCACGGTGTTGTATACGATGAAGTTGTTTATGACGCCCATAAGCCACTGGCATACGGCCGTTATGATGACTACGGCTATTATGATGCCTATGTATATCCACAGGAGCGTCATGCCGTCCATTTCCGTGCCGAAGGCCATGGCGGACAGCTGGAATCCGCTGGTGTCTATGACATCATTTACAATGTCTCCGAAGAGAATGGGCACAATAAGGTTGCCGGCTACGGTCACAATGGCAAGGACCAGTGAGAGCACAACGAACCACTTGTACGGGCCAAGCTCATGTATGACGCGCCTGAACGTGCCCGGCTTCTTCTGCCCAGCAGCAGCTGCATTGGCTGCATTGGCATCTGTCTGTTCCTCTGTTACGGCAGGGTTAATGCGCTTCTTTTTCATACCGCACCCCCTTCCATGCCGTACTGGGCAAGACAGATTTCCTTGTATACGTCGCAGCTCTTCACGAGCTCATCATGGGTGCCTATCCCTACTGCTTTGCCGCCGTCCAGAACGATTATCTTATCCGCATTGCGGACGGATGAAGCTCTCTGGGAGACTATGAATACGAGGGGCTTGAAGGAAAGGTCCTTCAGGGCTTTGCGGAGGTTTGCGTCCGTGGCGTAATCCAGCGCGGAGGCGCTGTCATCCAGGATAAGGATCTCGGGCTTCTTGACAAGGGCGCGGGCAATGGTCAGCCTCTGGCGCTGTCCGCCGGAGAAGTTTTTGCCCATCTGCTCCACCGGCTCATCCAGCCCCTTTTCCTTGGCCCTCACAACATCCATGGCCTGTGCGGTCTCAAGGGCTTTGTAAATGTCCTCATCTGTGGCTTTGTCATCCCCCCACTGCATGTTCTCACGGAGCGTTCCGCGGAACAGGACTGCCTTCTGGGGCACTATGCCGCAGAGCTCACGGAGCTTTTCATCCGGGTATGCGTTGACGTTGACGCCGTCTATTGCAACCTCACCCTCTGTGGCGTCATAGAAATGAGGAATGAGGTTTATGAGCGTGGTTTTGCCGGAGCCTGTGCCGCCTATGACGCCTATGGTCTGGCCCCTTTCCGCATCAAAGGAAATGTCCGAGATGGCACACTCTGCACCCTCGGAATACTTCATGCATACGTTTTTGAAGCTCACAAACGGAGCCCCTTCAACAGGCGCAGGCACTGCAGCAACGGCTGCAGGTGCTCCGGCAGCGGCCCCTTCCTCCGCCGTACCACCCGTTGCGGCGAAGGCATGCTTTAGGGAAGGCTTCATGTCCAGGACAGCCTGGACACGGGACGATGATGCGAGGCTCTTTGTTATTATCATGACCAGGTTGGCCACTTTGATGAGCTCTATGAGAATCTGGGACATGTAGTTGTAGAGCTCTACGATGTCCCCCTGCAGGAGCTCGCCGGATCTGAACTGCAGGACGCCTGTATAGATGAGGGCTATGATCCCTAAGTTTATGATGACATATGTGAGCGGATTGAGGAGGGCCGAGATGCGTCCCACATGCTTCTGGGACTTGGCGAGCCTGTCCACCTTTCCGTTGTAATTTTCTATTTCTTCCTCTTCCTTGCAGAAGGCGCGGATTACCCTGGAGCCTGCAAGGGTCTCACGGGTGGCAAGGGTTACGCCGTCCATGTTGCCCTGCACCTTCTTGTACATGGGCATAGTGACGAACATGATGGCAAACACCACGGCAAAGAGAACGCAGATGACTACAGCAAAGAGCACGCCGGCCTTCCAGCTTACAGTGAAGGCCATTATCATGGCTCCCAGAACCACAATGGGGGATCTGAGGAACAGACGGAGTATCATGTTGACGCCCGTCTGGATCTGGTTGACATCATTGGTTATGCGGTTGATAAGGGTTGATGTCCCGGCCTTGTCCAGGTCTGCGTATGAGAGGGCCTCAATGCGCCTGAACATGTCCGCCCTGAGGTCCTTTGCCACCCCTACGGCTGCCTTGGCCGCAAACCACTGCGCCACAACGCCGACTGCGTAGCCAACGATTCCGAACACCACAAGAATGATGCAGCGCACGAGAATATACTGCCACCCTGCATCTCCGTTAATGCCGACGTTTATGATCTGCGCCACGAACTTGGGCACCAGGAGCTCAAATATTACCTCCATGAGCTTGAACAGCGGCGCCATTATGGCCATGACTTTGTAGTTTTTTAGATAACTGAATATCAGCCGCATAGCATTTAGAGTATATCATACGGCAACGGCAAAAATCAAACAGTTTACACCTTTTACAAATCGTTTGCCAACCTTGTGTGAATTTGGTACACTGAATATATGGGTTACAACATCTATCTTAAAAAATCCGAAGAAAAACGTCTCCTTTCCGGCCACAGCTGGGTGTATGCCAACGAAGTGGAGCGCATAGAGGGCAAGGACAAAAACGGCTCTCTGTCCAGCGTCTTCTCCCATGACGGAAGGTTCATAGGCAAGGGCTACATAAACCACCTGTCCAAGATCCTGGTGCGCATCTTCATCCGGGACAAAGACACCCAGGACACGGAAGATTTCTATATGCAGCGCATAACGGCATGCAACGAGGCGCGTTTGCGCCTCGGCTACTCCAACTGTTACCGCGTGGTCTTTGCGGAGTCCGATGACCTCCCCGCCCTCATCGTGGACCGCTACGGCGATTATCTCTCCGTCCAGCTTCTTTCCCTTGGCATGGACCTAAGGCGCGAGCTTATAACAAGGTGCCTGGTGAAGATCTTCTCCCCGAAGGGCATCTACGAGCGCAGTGACGTCTCAGTGCGCAGAAAGGAAGGCTTGGAGCCCGTAAAAGGGCTCCTCTTTGGCGAAGTCCCGGACTTCTGCCCCATTACGGAGAACGGCCTTAAGATGCTTGTGGACGTGAAGAACGGACAGAAGACAGGGTATTTTCTGGACCAGAAAGAGAACCGGTTCGCAGTGCGCAGATACTCCCGCGGCGAGGTTCTGGACTGCTTCTGCAACAGCGGCGGGTTCTCCATGAACGCAGCGACAGTTGCGGACAAAGTCATAGCATGCGACATCTCACCCCTAGCCCTTGAGAACGTGAAGGCCAACGCGGCACTCAACGGCTTCACCAACATAGAGACGCTCCAGGGAGACGTCTTTGACGTCCTCCGCTCATACCGCAAAGACGGACGGAGCTTTGACACCGTTATCCTGGACCCTCCCGCATTTTGCAAGAGCGCCAATGAAGTGAAGGATGCCTTCCGGGGATACAAGGACATAAACCTCACGGCCATGAAGACAGTGCGCCCCGGCGGCTACCTTGTAACCTGCTCCTGCTCCCATTACATGACCCGCACCCTCTTTGAGAAGATGCTTACCGAGGCTGCCTCAGAGGCCGGCAGGACAGTGCGTATCCTGGAGACCCGCACGCAGGCTCCGGACCATCCTGCAAGGCTCTCCATGGATGAAACCTGCTACCTCAAATTCTACGTCCTTCAGGTGGATTAATGGCAGATTTGCGTATTATTTATGCTTTGCATAGTAATTTTCCCCCGTATTTGACTAAAAGGGCGGCATTGATGCCGTCCTTTTCTGTGCTGTGTTATGTTTTGCCGCTCCCTCTGCGGGGAGCCACTGAGGACTGTGTGAAGCCCGCAGAAATGGACGGTTTAGTCCAGGCCGCGTACCCAGAAGGTTGCATAGAGGTCCTTGAGAGAGTGGCCGGGGCAGTGCTGCTCCAGGATGCCTTCGAGCTCGTCAGGGTTGCCTATCGTGAGGCCTATGCAGTGCTCCTTGTACCTGCCCTTCTTGTCTTTGAAGCTCCCCAGGGGGCCATCGTCTGAGCAGTTGTCTATGATGAAGCTGTCCAGGTTGCCCGTCATGTAATAGTGGTACATCTTCATCTCATCCTTCTCGTCCATGTCCGTGGTTGTGGACACAAAGCCCTTGTGTATCTTTATCTGGCGCCTCTGGCTTATGTCTATGCCCATGAAAAGGGGCACGGCGAACATGAGCTGGTACCTGGTTCCTGCGGTCCCGTTGAGAAGGGCGGCGATGTCCCTGTCCGACATGATGTTGAACTTGTCCTGCATGTCATGCTGGATTTCCCTGCGTATGGAGTATATGCCTCCCGCGATGCTCTTCATCTTGTCAACAATGACCTGTATCCTTTCCGCCGTCTCAGGATTTCCGTTCTCAGCCATGGCATTGCAGGCATTCTGGACCTCTTCAGAGTCCAGGAAGTTCATGGCCTTGGTCTCGTTGTTGTCCACGACAAGAAGGTTGAACACGTCCCTGTCCTTGGCAAGGTCGTCCGGTGACATGTCCGGGTCCTGCTTGTACACAACGTCAAAATAAAGCGCGGCCAGGTTGCCGAGGTCCCTCGGCAGGTTGTCCTGGTTGAGCTCCACCTTTATGCGTCTTCCGTCTCCCATGTCCTGGGATTCCATGCGGAACTTCTTGCCCGGGTCTGCCGCTCCGGACTTTGCTGAAGGTGCCTGTTCCTCTGCAGGCGCACCGGATGCGCCCTGCTCTGCTGCAGAATCATCTTCAGGAGATGCCTCTGCAGGGACATCATTGTCATCCGGGACTGAGGGGTCTGCAAAGCACTCGCTTTCCAGGGCTTCCTCAAGCCTTCTGTATGCCTTCCTGTACTGCTTGCGGAACCTGTCCTCACAGGTCTGCGCGTCCTTTGCGGACACGGCAAAGCTGCCTGCCTCGTTCTCGAAACAGATCTCGTATCTGTATCCCTTGCCGCTCTTGTTTCTCGTTACATGAATATCATGTTCCGGCACTCTGCTCATTCTTTTCCTCCAGTCTTTCTTAATCCGGCTAGGACATATCCCCACGGCGGCCGGTAGCAGGTTGATTCAGCCGCCATGCAGGCAGGGGCTACCCCCTACATAATATTATATAAACGCTTTTCCGGCGTTTTAAACATACGTGAGACAACTTTTTACAGATTTTTGAGGATTTTACCCGTATAGCGCCGTTATACGGCAACTTGCCCTCCTGCGGCATCCGTCTCAATGCCTGCCGTACAGGCCCGCAGCATCCGGCTGCAAGGCTCTGAAAGCTGCGTATATGTGAACTGTATATAAGATGTCAGAGCGTCCGGCAGCTTATGCTGGCTCAGAAGGCCCAGCGGCCGTTTATGAAGACAGGCACACGGGTGCCGTCCTTTGTGACGCCGGTTATGCAGAGGTCCGGGGAGCCTATCATGAAGTCAGTGTGGATCATGGAGCTGTTCACGCCTGCCTTCTCGCACTCTTCCACGGTCATGTCCTCGTAACCATCAAGGCACTCGTTGAAGCCGCGGCCGAAGGCTATGTGGCAGCTGGCGTTCTCGTCAAAGAGAGTGTTGTAGAACAGCACGCCTGTAAGGTTCACGGGAGAGTCCAGCGCTATTAGCGCTATCTCTCCAAGCCTGGAGGCCCCTTCATCCATCTGCACCATCTTCTCCAGGGCGTCCTGGTTGGTGCGGGCATGGACCTCGGTTACCTTGCCGTCACGGAACATAAACCAGAAGTCCTCTATAAGCTTCCCCTGGTAAGAAAGAGGCTTCGTGGCAACAACCTTCCCTTCTGCCTTTCCGCTTAAAGGGGACGTGAAGACCTCTTCGCTGGGGATGTTGGGGTTGAAGTAGATATGAGTGTCCAGTGTGTACTCCCCGCCGGATGAGAACAGCCCCCTGGGGTTGAGCCATACTGTGAAGTCTGTGCCGTTGGAGCTCCTGTACTCCATACGGTCAAAGCGGTATGCGTTAAGCTTTCGGCAGCGGCTGTCCATCTCCTCGTTGTGCTTTCTCCAGGCCTCTACGGGGTCATCATCCACACGGGAACACATGAGAATGTACTCCCACAGCTTCTCCACAGCATCCTCAGGTGTCAAGGCCGGGAATATCTTCTGCGCCCATGCCTTTCCGGGAACAGAGGCTATGCACCACTGGTAATTATTCTCCAGGGCGTCCCTGTAGGGCTTAAGGAACGGATACCTGGCCATGTTGGCCTTGGCAATCTTCTCACTGTCCGTGCCGCCCAGGCCGTCCGGGTCATCCGAGTCCAGCCACAGGTAGCATACATGCTTCTCTGCACGCCTTTTCCACTCTTCTATCTCTGCCGGAAGGACCTCCGAGAGGGTCTCCAAAGAGCGGTACTCATACCCGAGCCTGGTAACCGGCATGTGCTCCCACTTGACCGTAACCCGTGAGGCACCTGCCTCGTAGCACTTCCTGACCACAAGAGTAACAAAGTCCGGCTGGTCCAGGCCGCACTGTATGATGACTTCCTGCCCGGATTTCACATTGAGCCCGCAGGTTACCAAAAGCGTTGCGTATTTGTCCAGTCTGTCTTCTGTCATAAGTTTCCGTCCTCCACGCCCTGAGGCTGTTTGTATACCATATCCCAGTCTTCCTCGTCCATTTCGCCGAAGAACTCAAGGTAGTCATCCCCGTACTCCATAAACTGGCTTATCTCTCCGGAGTATTTGATCTTGATCTTCTTTTCCGGGGGAAGGTCCCTCCATGCAAGATACAGGGACTTCATGAAATCTTCCGTATAATTTATCCAGTCAAACGGCTCATCCTCGATGATATCGTCCTCCGGCTGATATACCGGATACGCCCTTGCCTCCATGCCTATGAAGTTCCTGCCCTCCAACACGGCTGCTTTTATGAATGCCAGATGGTTGCAGGCATTGTCCAGGACAATGTCCCCGGGCTGCGTATAGGTGCGTATAAGAAACCTTCCAAGCGTCTCAAGCTCAGCGTCAAAGCTTGCAAACATGCTTCCGTCCTCCGTCTTGAAGGACAGGACATCCGGAATTACTGCAGGGTCCAGCCCGTAGCCGAACTTCACGAGCTCCTCACAGTCCGTGTTTCTCTCTTTAAGCGAAGCGGCAGCATCATCCTTGGCAAAGACCCATGCATCCATATGCAGATTCTCCGGCTTTTGGGAGCGTTCTGCCCTCGTCCAGCAGTTGCTGTACAGCCAGGCGAACTTGTATCTCAGCCACCCGTCATTGCCTTCAATGACCTTGAGCCCGCCAATGCCGCGCGTCAGCACAACCGCAACGCCTGAGTCCTTGAGCACTCTCCTGTACTCAGACCACATGACAGGCAAGGCATCCAGCATCTCCCGGTCATCCTGTAAAAAATACAGGTCCGTTATAATCATATCCACAGAGCCTGCAGGAATCTCTTTGAGCTTAGTGATAAGATCCGTCTCGAACAGCTCATTCACGAACATGTCCATCTCCCTGCCCTGACGCCTTGAAAACTGACCCGTCTTAACCCTGCCGTCCCCGGGCCTTTTGGCAAAGTTCGGGATCATCCAGTACAGCTTCTCCTCGCCGCACTGCTTTGCTCCCCTTACTTTCCCGCCCGCGCAGAGTTGCGTGACACGCCTCGTGGTGACGCCCCACTTGGCGGCCGTCTCTTTTACCGTAAGATACTTAATCCTTTTGTCCAGCGTTTCAGTGCCTTTCATACAACTCCTCCGGTCTTCCCTCCGGCGCGCCTTCACGCACCTCTCATACGTAATTATACGAATGAAAAGAACAAAACACTCTTTTCCAAACAAACTTTTTTCTCGAAATTAAAAATCTAAAACTCTCAGCCTAATTTCCTTTTTGTGGGGAAAGTGTATCACGGCATACAGAGGATGTCAAGGATGCTGGGATATAAATGCCACATAATTACGTGGTATATTTCTGCAAAATACGGAAAAATTACTATGCAAAACACAATTAACGAACATTTTTCGCAGGATTTGAGAAGCCTGCATGCATATTTGAGAAGCTTTTGCAGGAAATTTGTCCCAGGGACTTTGCCCTCCACAGAAAAAAGGCCACAGCAGGGAATTATGAGCCCTCTCCCCTGCTCCTGTGTCTTTGAACGTGGCAAAAGAAAAGCGCCCCGGCGGTTGTATGCTTAGGCACTTGACTTATGAGTTGTGCTTATGTTCTTATGTGCTTATGTACTGATCTGTTTCTTTCTTTACAGCCTCCCCTGGTTTTCTGCCGGCTGTCTTATTCGCTTGAGACGTCCTGCCGGGGAAGTCTTTTGGCTGCATAAAATATGTCCGGAAACGGAGACCGCTGGCCGCGTTGGGATCATGCAGTTTCATGAGGGTTATAGCGACTTATTTGCTCTATTCTGCTTTACAGGAATATGGATGCCTGAAGTATCCAACCAGGTACAGAAGGTTGGCACTTTCTTGCGTTGTTTTGAAACTCTCATGAGACGGCATCTCCCTGCACTCTTAAAGCCTGTTTACAGCAGACTATGGGATGTCCGAACGAATCTCCTCTGCTGCTTTTCCATACAGGAAAAGCGTCCCGGCGGTGATGAACGCTGAGACGCTTATGAAGATCTGAGATTAGCTTGTAAGCCGAGTTCTGTCTGGTGCGGCTATTTATCTAGTCTTGCTGTCGCCAGCAAGCTCAAGCGATATTGACGGCTGTAAGCAGACGGGCAGCCTTCTGCATTGAAGCAAGCCTGCAGCCCAATCTTGTATCGGACGGGGTTTAACTGGCTCTCTCTGTTGCCAGGGAGACGGTGAGCTCTTGCCTCGCCATTCCACCCTTACTGTCCCATTAAAGGGGCAGCGGTATATTTCTGTTCACTTTCCTTGGAGTCGCCTCCACCTGCCGTTAACAGGCGTCCTGCCCTGTGATACTCGGACTTTCCTCATCCCGGTCTCCCGGTCCGCAGCCGCACGGCTAACTCAGATCACAAGTACAATAACACAAATGACGGTGTTTATCAACTCATTTCATATGGTTTTCACGCCATGAAGTTGCTTTTTGCTTGTGGATAGTTTAAAATGAAGTCAAAGATAAGTGCGGAGGTTTGATGAAGATGGACATTAAACAGGAGTACGAACGCGTGAAAAAGACAAAGATCATCTGCACGCTGGGACCGGCAACAGATGACATCAATGTCCTCGCTTCCCTTGTGGATGCGGGAATGAATGTTGCGAGGCTCAACTTCTCGCACGGCACACATGAAGAGCATGCAGTGAAGATTGCGGCTGTGAAGAAGGTGCGCGAGGAAAAGCAGGCAGCCATCGCCATTATGCTGGACACCAAAGGACCGGAGTTCAGAATCAAGACCTTTGAAAACGGCAAAATAACTCTAAAGGACGGGGATGAATTTGCCTTCACAACGGAAGAGATTGTGGGCAACGAGAAAAGGGTCTCCGTTACATTCAAGGGCATCTGCGACCAGATGAACCCCGGGGACAGAATCCTTCTCAACAACGGCCTCATGATATTCGAGGTCAAGGAAGTCAAGGCCCCGGACGTAATATGCAACACCATTGTGGGCGGCACCCTTTCGGACCGCAAGAGCATGTTCTTCCCTGAAAAGGAGCTCAAGCTCACATACCTCTCAGACCAGGACAAGTCGGACATTAAGTTCGGCATTGAGCAGGGCGTGGATTTCATAGCCTGCTCCTTCGTGTCCTGCGCGCAGGATATAATAGATGTAAAGGACTACATCCGCTCCATAGGATACCCGGACGGCACTGTGGACCTCATTGCAAAGATTGAGTCCCGTGCCGGAATAAACAACCTGGACGCAATCCTTGATGAAGCGGACGGCATAATGGTTGCCCGCGGAGACCTGGGTGTTGAAGTGCCTTACGAAGAGCTCCCCGCCATCCAGAAAACCATGATACGCAAATGCCGCCTGTGCGGCAAACGCTCCATCACGGCCACAGAGATGCTTGAGTCCATGATCAACAATCCCAGGCCCACAAGAGCTGAGATTTCAGACGTTGCCAACGCCGTATATGACGGTACATCCGCCATCATGCTTTCCGGCGAGACTGCCGTGGGCAAGTACCCCGCCGAGGCAGTGAAGGCCATGGCCCGCATTGCCCAGGAAGCCGAGGAGACCGCATACATAGCCTACATAGACCCCACGGACTACGTGACAACCACCCTCTCCGAGGCCATATCCCACGCAGCGTGCAACCTCGCGCATGACATAGGCGCAAAGGTCATAGTTGCCTGCACGAGGACCGGTGCCACTGCACGCAAGATCTCAAGGTTCCGCCCTGACATAGATATTATAGGAATGACCACGTCCGATGAGGCATACCGCAAGCTTGCGTTAAGCTGGGGCGTCATCCCCGTGATGAGCGAGGAGTTCTACTCCGTGGACGTCCTCTTCCATTACGCCAAGAAGGCTGCCATAGCTTCCGGCCTTGTGGAAAAAGGCGACCGCATAGTCCTCTGCGGAGGCACTCCCAACGGCAAGAGCGGCAACTCCAACTTAATAAACGTAGAGACCATCTGACCCCACAAAACGGACATATACACTTTGATGAAAAGCACTCCTTCGCGGGGTGCTTTTCCTGTCCTCCGGCAGGGCCGGAGGCAATATAAAAGCCCGCAGAACCGGGGATATTTTCTACGGACTTTAATGGATATATTGTACCTACGGAATGGTGCTTAGCGTCTTTGCAGCCCCAGTAATTCACTGCCCTGCCATTCCAAAAACATCTGCTTTTTTATTTCCACAAGGCTGAAAGCAATGCTGTGCAGCCTTTCAAATGACTTTGCAAGTTTGTCCGGGGCTGTCCTTATGACCTTACTCTCTCATACACCCTCCCGGCTGCACCCGGGCAAGAATCCAGATGCAGCCAAAGAAAGATGCAAGAAAATAAGTATAGTGTTAGTAGATTCCGTTTTGAGACAGCCGGATGTCTATGACACCGCTGCTTAGGTTATGCAGTGAATCAGCTGATTATTCCGGTGACATCATCACAAGTAAGGTTTATTGCTGTGGAGATGCCGAAATTGCTGTTTTCATATGCTATAGTTGCCGAAGTGCCGGTGAAGGTCGTGGTAAGTGAAGTTGTTCCGTTGAGCTTTACGGTGAGCGTTCCGTCTGAATATGACCACGTCAGGTCAGAATTATATCCCAGACCGTTGTCGCAAATCGCGTTTCCGTCACTGTACATTGTAAGAGTTATCGTATTTTCTCCGTTCTGGCCTGTGAATGTAGCTACAACTGTGATATCTTCACCCATAATTGCCGCAATCTGAGCTTTGTCGGTGCATGTCAGCGTGCACGTCAATACAGTATAACCTGACATGGAGATTGTATATGTAAATGATACAGAACTGCTGGAAACTTTCACGTCTGTGATTGTGGACATGCTGCCGTTCAATGAGAATGTAAGCGAGCCTTCGCCATTGCTTTCCGTATATGCCCATGTGCCGTCTGATGACATTTGAGACAAGTTGGAAGAGTCGTTTTCTATCACGAATGTTCCGTCGCTGGATAATGTCGCAGTTACATTCACACTATCAGTCGTGCTGCCCGTGAAAGTTGCAACAGTGGTGACAGCTGCATTCTTGAGTTTCTTGATCTTGCTTGCCTTAATGGTAAATGTAGCTTTTTCCGTATCACCGGATTTGTATGTAACAATATAATTTCCGGTTGAAGATTCTTTGCCCTCTTCATCGGTTGTCGTTTCTTCACTGACAACGCAGGATATGCTGCTGTCTTCCATTGTAATGGCAAGTTTGCCTGCAGCAAAGCCCCATGTTCCGGCATACTCGTTATCGCCGGCAGTTAAATTAACCGTAAGGTCATTCAGGAACGAGATTGAATACTCCGTTTCATCTGTCTCACCTGTGGCTGTGCCAGTGACTGATACAAGGGAAGAAGCCGGCTTTACAGGTGTGGTCCCCTCAACGGATGCCTTCCATTCAGAATAATCCGTCCAGTAATTGTCCTCTGATATACTCTCACTGTAAGTGTTTGAGCATCCGGACATGACGGCATAATTGTCCACGTACATGGGCAGGTTGAAGGTGCCGAATGCGAAGTCACCGTTCTCGTCAGCCACTGCACTGATTGTAACCTCATCGTTGGACACTTCGCCTGTACCTGTGTTCTTGACTGTCGTATAGGTTACGGTAAGTCCGGTGTAGAATCTGTTCTCCTCGATTTCCCACGTGCCGGCATAGGTGTTGTCCGAGGAATATGCGCCGAACATGTAGCCGTCCATCGTATTGTTTGCATAGAGCGTCAGAATGCCCCAGCAGCTGTGGTCATAGCAGTATCCCTGGAACTGGTACGCAATGTCCTTTGAGCCGCAGGCAGAGAACGCCGCAACGGAGCCCACAAGGGCAACGGCAAGGACAGCACCGGTAACAATTCTTGCTAATCTTTTCATATCTGTAAATTTTCCCCTTACTCTCGGCAAAATTCTAAAGCTGTGCATATGTGTCCCCTTCTTTAACCGGGACCACAGGCTTTTTACGCGGCCCTTGGGGGACAAAGGCTTTCAAGCCAGGCAACGGTATACCGTTCCAACCCTTCCCGGAACGCGCACTCCTGCAGGGCAGGTATGCGCCGGAACCGGTATGCCTGGCTTTGTTATAATTTGCGGCAACGAACATTTAAGGCCTATGCCGGACAGTGCCTGCATCCTGTACGGATGCAGGTCCTGCTTTTTAAGAGCGCTTATTTCTTGCCGGCTGAAGCAGTTGTTTTGTTCTGCTTCGCCTTTCTGTATGAAAGAACTGTAAGAACTGCACCTGCTATTGTTAATGCAGCGAATACGCCGCCGAGCCCCCAG
This sequence comes from Clostridia bacterium, assembly GCA_021204825.1. GTDB lineage: Bacteria > Bacillota > Clostridia > Christensenellales > Borkfalkiaceae > Coproplasma. The sequence continues at coordinate 27,799 of JAJPYR010000056.1, forward strand.
ATGAGCTTTGACCACCAGGGAAGAACGGAAACGACTCTGGTGTTGTCGTCTATGCCGTTCATTGCAAGGCTGCCGCTTATAGTGTAGGCTATCCACTTTACGCCTTCGCGGACCGCTGTAACAATGACAGCATCATTGTCAAGTCCGTCCAGCTGTGCCATGCCCATGCTCATGCCGTCCCAAATGTTCTGGCCTGCCAGAACGCCGAGGCGGTAGTCACAAGCTGTTGCGAACATCGTGCAGTCCGTTATTGCCTGTCCCATCATTCCGAACTCCTCACGAAGAACTCCGGTAATGAGATTGAAGCTTGCGCCGGACCATACAACGCCGAGACGGTTGAATGACGTCATGACGCCTACCATGTCTCCGCTCTCAACGGCGCCCTCGAAAGGCCTGAGATATATCTCGCGTATTGCCTGCTCGTTTGCGAATGTGGAAAGTCCGTATCTGCCGCTCTCCATGTCGTTGAGCACGCAGTGCTTCATGTAAACGTATACGCCCTTGGACTCAATGGCTGCGCACTCCACGGAAGCCATCTCAGATCCGAGGAATCCGTCCTCTGAGTAATACTCGAAGTTTCTGCCGCAGTAAGGTGTCCTGTGGATGTTTCCTCCGGGGCCGTAGATGCCTGCGCAGTCTGCGTCAAGGAAGTCCTCGCCCATGCATGCGCCCATCTCACTGACGAGATCGCGATTGAATGTGGCGGCCATGACGTCCTCTGACGTGTAAGCCATTCCTGACTGGCTGCCTGTAATGGCGTTGGTGAATCCCTGAGGGCCGTTGAAGTCTATCGTTGAGGGAAGGCCTATGGAGTCTATGGCTGCCGTGTTCCTGAATCCGTTGTAAATGAGGTTGGTCATATCGGCATATGTTGCCTGTGAAAGAAGCTGGTTCCAGGATTCATCCTTTATGTCAACCCTTGTAAGCGTATACGTGCCGTCCGCATTCTGTGTCGCGGTGACCATGTCCTTGAAGAGCTGCATGTCTCCGTCCTGTCCCATTGCCGGCACAGCCGTTATTTCCGTTCCGTATCTGGCATAATAATATGCGCTGAACGTGTCCTTTGCAGAAGATATGAGAGCCTGCCTTACGGTAGAGCCTACGCTGGCGTCAGTACCTGCAGGGCCCTTGGAGCTGTCATCTGAAGCAAGCCCGTCCTCCCACATCTGCTCCGTAACGGCCATGGTATAAGTTGAAGGCCATGTGTTTGTCCAGTCCTGTCTGGAGAGGTATGTAACGGTCTCGTTTGCAGAAGAAGCATCGGCTGCCTTGGTGTAGTTGTTTACATCCGCGCAGTCAAACTGGTTGGTGATGGTAACGCCTGTGGCAGCAGATGTGTTGTATGTAAGGTTAACGGACTTCACGGCGTTTGCGTCATAGCTGTTAGAGCCGTCCGTGTAACAGTTATTGTTGTCCAATGTCACAGTATAGGAACCAACAACGCTTGTGTCTCCTTCGGCATCCATGCGGCCGGCGATTGCATTGTCCGTATCTTCAATTTTGCCGTCACTGAGCTTTTTCGCGATAATATTGTTGACTGCGTCATGGGCATCCTTGCCTGCCGTGAAGTAATAGTCGCCGGGATCCACAATGTATGTCTTTGCTCCGTTGGAATCATATGAAGCCATCTCTGATTTTGCAACCTTGATAGTAAGGCTTTCTTTTGCGCCTGCTGCAAGGGTCTGAGTCTTCTCAAAGCCCACAAGCTCCACGGAAGACTTCTCCACGAGGTTGTTCTTGTCATAATCCGTGTACGGAGACTGCATGTAAATCTGCACTGTGTGCTTGCCCGCAACGCCTGTGCCGTTGGTTACATCCAGAGTGATGATGAAGTTGTCATTATCTGATGTGCTGTCAATCTGGAAATTGCTGTAATCCCATGATCCGGTGTAGTCCTTGCCGTCTTCATCGAGATAAGACAGGCCGTAACCGAAGGGATATGCAACATCCGAGCTGTAATCGTATTCTCCGGCATTGCCCTGGCCGAGAACGTAGTCTTCATAGCGGGTCTCGTAGTACTTGTATCCTACGTAAATGCCCTCTTCCTCCACAACGTACCTCGAATTGAGCTTTGTGATGTCCGCGTCTGTTGAAGAGTCCGGAATGTTTGCGGCCGTGTCCGTGTCTGAGTTGTTCTGTGCGGAGGCAAGCCCGAGCTCTGTGGTGTTTGTGTATTCATAGACGCCGAAGTTTGCCATTGCGGGAGATGACTGGTTGTTATTGAGGAAGGTGTCCACAATGCGGCCGGAAGGGTTGATGTCCCCCTTGAGGATGTTTACCACGGACGTGATGCCTGACTGGCCGACATCGCCTACCCAGAGCACTGCGTCTATGCCGTATTCATCCTCCGCTTCCTTAAGGAAGTCCAGCTGAATGGGATTGGACGTGTTGAGAAGAACGATTATCTTGCTGAACGTTCCGTCTTCCTTGAAATCCTTGAGATATTCCAGAAGCTCTATCTCGTCATCGTTGAGAACGAGGTAATCGCCGTTGTTGAGATCCGTGGCATCGCCGGAGCCTTCCGCCACGCTTGTCCCTCTGGGAAGGTCCGCGCCTTCGCCGCCTGAACGGGCAAGAGTGACGATGGCGGCATCGCCGTACTGCTCATAGAATGACTCACAGGAGCTCAGCTCGTCTACGGGAG
>JAJPYR010000013.1:0-4497 GCA_021204825.1 Clostridia bacterium
CTCTGCTCCTTGGGTAAAGTATACCATCTGCAGGTTTTCATTACAAGCAGAAAGCATAATTTTGCCTCCCTCCCGGATGCCGTACAAAAGCCTCCAGGGGCCTTTCCGGACAGAGTGCCGGATATCCGGCTTCGGATGTAAAATGGAAAATCTTTGTGCAGAGTGCACATATACGGGGAGGCACAGAAAGGGCTGTAAAAATGCACTATGCGGGCCAGCAGAGTGCACAACAGAAAATCTTGTGGTGTGGCTTATGATACGGCACTATATATAGTGTTGAACAGGCCAGATATTAACATATTGGAAAGGTGTTTAATGATAACAGTTTATGTTCAAACCGCTAAGGAAAACCCGGCCGGAAAATTTTTTTGTCATTTGTTTTACTTGTTGCAGGGGTATGAATATAATAGTCAATGTAAACGACAGGTTTACGACAGCGTGAGCCGCACGGAAGGGTGCGGGGCGGGAAAACTCCAAAGACTTTCAGATCATCCCATATGGCAAGCCAGGTTAAGGCAGTATAGAAAACATCACACGGCTCACACACAATTTGCTCATCATTTTTCCCCCTTATCATATAGAGGCGGCACAAACTCCGGTTTGTGTCGTTTCTGCTATTTACGGGACATGATGCCATTCCGTGGCCCCTTGTCCTGCTGTTATGGTCCCTTTCTGTGTAAAATTCTGCTTGTCACGGCACGTAAAAAGTCTCTGCCGTATCATGTAAAAAACTCATTACCGTATCACGTAAAAATCTCATTACCATGGCCGTGTAAAAATCTCATTACCATGCAGTGTAAAAATCTCGTTACCGCCGCAGAAAAAATGGCTGCCATGTGTGCCGGAAAAATCATATTGCCGCACACAGTCTGTCTGTGTGCTCATCCCCAGGGAACAGACTGCATTATGGCTCCGCCTGTTATGGGACCATTTGGTCTGTCTGCAGAAAGCCCGCACAGACCGTTAGAAGAGATACGTATGCGCAGTTAAGGGCATTAGGCCCCTTTGTTCCTGCGTGGATAAACTGAAGGCACGCTTCAAAAAACGTGCCTTTTTTGCTGTATTGTGTGCCTTTGGAGCGGGTTATACGCTTCGTATGCGCGAGACGCACTCTTTAAGGGCATCCAGGACCTGCGGTATCTCTTCCGGAGTGTTGTTCCTGCCAAAGGAGAAGCGCACCGCAGACTTTGCGCGGGGCAGGCCAAGCATGGATGAGATGACACGTGTGGGAGTTACAGCGCCTGCGGAGCAGGCTGCGCCCGTTGAGACGGCTATGCCTTTTAGGTCCAGCGAAAAGACTATGTTCTCCCCTGCGCAGCCGTCAAAGGATATGTTCGCATGAGAGGGAAGCATTGGCCCGGAGCCGTTGAGACGGCTTCCGGGGATCTCTGCAAGGACCCGCTTAAGGAAAGTGTCCCGCATGGAACGGATGTACGGGTTGACGGTTTCCTGTGTGGAGACACATTTTTCATATGCGGCGCCTAAGCCAACTATCCCCGGCACGTTGAGAGTGCCCCCGCGAAGTGTGCGCTCCTGCATGCCGCCCGTGATAACGGGCTTCACTTTCGTGCCGCCACGGATGTACAAGGCCGCGATGCCCTTGGGGCCGTACAGCTTGTGCGCAGAGAATACGAGCCCGTCTGCAAGGGATGACGAGAGGGGCATGTACGGGGCTGCCTGGACGCAGTCTGTATAGAAGAAGACACCCTTGGAGCGGCATACGGAGTATATGTCCTGCACAGGCTGTATTATGCCTGTCTCGTTGTTTGCATACATTACGCCGCAGAAGATGGTGTCCGGGCGTATGGCCTCCCGGACGGCGTCCGGGGAGATGATGCCCTCCGGCGCGGGAGGGATTACGGACAGCTCATACCCCTCGCTTTTGAGCTGCAGGGCGGAGTCATACAGGGCGGAGTGCTCTATTCCGGATATTATGATATGGCCTCTGCCGTATGCATGGCAGAGACCTTTGATTGCGAGATTGTCCCCTTCCGTTCCCCCGGACACGAAGTATATCTCCTCCGGGGAGCAGACATTGCGGGCCGCGATTGAGTCACGGACGCTCTGCACCGCTTTGGCCGCCTGGCGGCCGAAGGAGTGCTGGGACTGTGAGTTGCCGTAAATCTGCGTGAAATACGGCTCCATGGCAGCCAGGACATCCCTGTCCAGGGATGTTGTGGCGGCGTTGTCAAGATATATCATACTTTCCGCCGAGCGCCTCGTATATGGAACGGAGGGTGTTGTACCTGGACTCCGTCTCTTCATACTGGCGCCCTATTTTTGTGGATGAATTCTTTGTGTTGAGCGTGACCTTGTGCTGCGCGTTTATGAAGCCGTGAAGGGTTATGAAGGATGCAACAAGGAATATGAACGCTATGCAGGCAAAGATTATGGTTAAAATGAGGAACGCGCCGTGCTCATTGGCGTACATTATGGTGCTGAAGCCTATGGCAAGCACCAGGAATACCACAAAGGGAATGGCTGTCATGAGAAGGTGCCTTAAGGCCCTCTGGCGCATGAGAAGGAATATCTCCTCACGGTCCTTCTTGCCCTGCTCATTCTCTATGGCAAGCTCTTTAAGCTTTGCTTCGGTGTCTGAGATCATGTCCTTCACTTTCGCGGACTTTTCCAGAAGCTCCGCCTTCTCTTCCGGGGTGCAGTTCTCGCCTACATCCTCTGCGGCCTCCGCTATCTCATCCACATCCGCTTCCCAGTCCGTGAAGTCCTTGCAGGCTGCCCTGTACTTCTCGCACTTTATGGTTGTGCTCTCCGGGTCCTGCTCCTCTGCTAGGGAAAGGGAATATACTGCTCCGCCGAAGTCCTTGTCCGCTATGCACTGCATAGCCTTCTCCAAAAGCTCTGCGGCCTGCTTCTGCTTCTTTTCCTTCTCCTCTGCCCTGCGCTTCTCACGCTCTGCAAGCTGCTCCGGGGTCATGACGGCGGCTTCTTCGTCATCCTCATCGAACTCCTTGACCTCGAAGGCATCCACGGAAACGTTGCCGGTGTCATCCGTCTCGGCCTCGTCTGTCTCAAGCTCACCGCCGAGATACACGAGCTCATCCTCGCCGTCTGCATTCTTGCGGATCTCAAACTTCTTGGCCATGGCCTTTGCCATAGCGTCCGTGGCGGCATCCATGTCACTCTGTGACACGTCCCCCGCGGGCACGCCTGCATCCATAGCGGCCTTCATGGCAGCCTTAAGCGCGGCCTCCACGCCCTCACCGGCTGCGCCCTGCGCTGCAGACCTTACGGCAGCCTCCACTTCAGGGGGTATTTCAGTCCCTTCCGCAGCCTCTGCAGCGGCCTCTATAGCGGCTTCCACTGCCTCATCCGAGGCAGCGTATTCCGGGGCCCCGTATGCATTCTGAGGACCGAAAACCTCCGGCTCTCCGTATGTGTATGAGGGTTCATCATCATCCCCGCCCATCTGGACTCCGATGTAGACAAGCTCATCCTCACCGTCTGCATTCTTGCGCACGATGTACTTCTTGTTCTTGTCTTCGTCTTCGTCTATTACTCTTTCCTCAGCCATTCATTCCTCCTGCTCCGCGGGCTTCCCCGGGATAGTCCTGGTTCTAACACAGCTGTATCTTCCGCGGTAACGGCTCTTTGCCCACTCGCAGAACATGTCATTTTCAAAGACCGCAAACACGGCGCTGCCGCTTCCGGTCATGTTCACCCCTAAAGGGGCGAAAGATTCAAGCTCCTTTCTGGCCTTAGCCACTTCCGGATTGAGGTACTCCGCCGCCCGAAGGAGGTCATTGTACATGCTGCCTCCAAGGGCTGCTGTGTCCCCATCTGCAAGGGCCTGTATGGCTTCCGGCGTGCGGTTCGGGTTCTTGGAGTCATTGTACAGGTCTGACAGCCTGTACGCATCCCTGGTGTTCACACCCGTCTTAGGCAGCAGCAGGACAATGTCCAAAGCGCGCTTTTTGGGTATGTCCAGCCTCTCCACCTTCTCGCCGCGCCCTGTAATCCTTGCAAATCCGCCGTATGTCATGTAGCCGGTGTCGCTTCCCAGGGTGTCTGCCAGGCCCTTTACCTCTTCATCCGTGCCGGACTTGTAGAGCTTCTGCATGCACTTCAAAACAGATGCCGCATCCGCAGAGGACCCTCCCAGGCCTGCGCCCATTGGGATGTTCTTGTATACCGTTATGTCCACGCCCCTGGTGCCAAAAGTCTTCTGAAACAGAAGGGCGGCCTTTACGGCGTTGTTGTCCTCGTACTCTATGCTCTCCGAACCCAGGCCGTGCATTATAATGTTGACCTTGTCATCCCTGCGGGACGAGACTACCACGGAGTCTGCAATGTCTATACTGCAGACCAGGCTGTCTATCTCATGATATCCGCCCTCCCCAGGGGAGACGGAAAGGGTAAGGTTCAGTTTAGCCGGAGCTTTTCCTCGTACGGTCATACCTGGATTATACCACCTAAAACCAAGGTTTTCAATTAAAACGGCGCATATATCACAACTTTATCACACACACCCGCGGCTTT
>JAJPYR010000013.1:4597-7386 GCA_021204825.1 Clostridia bacterium
TTTTCAATTAAAACGGCGCATATATCACAACTTTATCACACACACCCGCGGCTTTTCTGCGGCCTTCACACACGCCCGTACAGCTCCTCTGCCGCTTTCCGCACGCTGCCAGGCAGGACTTCACAGCCGCATTGTCCGGCGCATACGAGCCCGTGAAAAGGCCTTACAGGCTTATCCAAGGCCCTGTGCAGCCCCTGTGCAGGCCCAGCGGCCTTCTGGGCCCTGCGGCCTTCTGGGCCCTGTGGTCTTCTGCGTGCACTGCGGCCTTCTGCGGACACTGCTGCGGCCTTCTGGGCTCTGTGGTCTTCTGCGGACCCTGCGGTCTTCTGCGGGTCCAGAATTTGCAAATTTGCGGATTGTTTTGCATATATGAGAGGGTGTACAGGTTTGCGGGAATGGTAGCTGAAAGGGCATCAGTGACCGATAGGCACTTCCAGAAGGCGCGCCTTCTCCGGTCCAAGGTCTGCGTATGCAAGGATTACAAAGGCAATTAACAGGGGCACGAGGGCAACCCAGATGGCCTTGCCGTCCATGAAGCTGAAGAGTGTCTCAACTATGCCGGCTGCAAGGAAGCCCACTATCATGAGAACATGGATGCCCACCTCTCTCAAACGATTCATGTCCTTATGCCGTATGCAGTCTGCGAGAGCCACGCCTATCATCCTGCAGTGGTTGGTGCAGAACGTTGTGGCCATAGGCACGCCTGATGACTTTCTGAACGTGTTGTACTGCATGGAAGCCGTGAAGTTTATGATTATCTGAACCCCGCGTGTAACCCATACAGAGCCGCTGTCCGTGGGAATCCAGCCTATGCCGAAAAGCACAAGAATCTCAAACAGTATGAAATACGTGTCCCAGCGGAACAGGTGAGCCTTCTTTACGGGGTTGGGCAGCATCTCGGATACAAAGCCGCCCAGAATGTACGCACAGATGGGGATGAGATAATAGAACCCGTCCGCCCAGTTGCCGTTGCCAAGCTGTATGGCCATCATGACAACATTGGCCGTCTGCGCATTGCAGAACACGCCTCCCCTGCAGTTGTACGTATATGCGCCCATTATGCCTGCCGTTATCATGAGAAGCACGTATATTATGAGCCTTTCGCACATAAGCGGCTTATGCTCCTGGTACTTCGTTGCCAGAGCCACCAGGTCCTTGCCTTCATGATGGGGCTCGCATCCGTGTGTCCTTATATGCTTCCAGTGCCTCTGCACCAGGACAGGGCCGGAAGTCTCCCCTCCGGCTCCTGCATTCCCGGCTTCCGTGCCGTTTGTATCTGTGACAGTTCCGTTAGCGTCTTCCGCCGTTTCCGGTGCCGTATCTTTTTCCTGGGACTCCTCTGTTTCCTTGTTCATAATCTCTCCGGACAGGCCTCTTTCCCGCGGCCTCTGTACAATTATTGTGCCGTCCGGAGGACTTAAGCCCGGACGGCCTGATGCTTTTGACAGTATACAATTATACAGTTGCCACCCTGAAATAACAAACAAAAACGCCCTTGTTGTATTGCAAAAATCCACACGTTGTTGTGTATCCTGTACACATACTCGCCTGCATGTCATGCGGGACGGCTCCGGTGCCATATGACTGAAACAGGCACCCTGCCGGGTGCCTGCTGTATGACATGCTTATGTTATGCGTGCTCCAGTGCGCGCATATTGTTATATGGTTATGGGATGTGGTGCGGGTTACAGGGTGCGAAGACTAGAAGTCATCGTCTGAATCCGAGTCATCATCATCGTCATCATCGTCGTCTTCGTCATCCTCGTCATCGTCATCGAGTTCTCCGTCCAGGTAGGGGTCATAATCTTCATCCTGGGACTCGTCGCTGCCGGAATCCGTATTGTCCTCAAGGTAGTCATCCTTGAAGTCCTCGTCCTCATCCCCGCCGAACTCTTCCTCAAGCTCCTGCTTGATCTTCTCGTCCGCAACGGCAAGGTCCGAGTCATCCGTATCCAGATAACGCTGCCATTCATCCTCGCGGTCCGGATCAAGCTCGTCATCTTCCTCTGTTTCCTCGTCTGCAGGCTCGGTGTCATCCTCGCCCTCATACTCCTGCTTGGCCCTGCACTCCTCGCACATGGTCTCGCCGGGGCGCAGCCTGTTGATGCCGCATACGGGGCAGATCTTTACGTCTTCAATCTCTTCATCCAGAGTGCCGTAATCGTCATCGTCCAGGTCCGCAAACTGAAGCCTGTTTCCTTTCATCTCAGCGATGCAGACATCGCAGTACTCCTGCCTGTCCGCATCTATATAATTAAGCTCACATCTCGGGCACTTTATGTACCTGATCATAGCCGTCTCTCCAATAGCGTTTATTGCCCCTCACAAGGGGCCCGAATATCGTGTATATTATATTGATTGCTCCCCTGTTTGTAAACCTTTTTACGTAAAAAATGCGTGAAATCTTCAACTTTTTTCCGGCTTTTCTCCCGCCTCTTTCCGGCAGGCAAAATGCACAAAAAAGCCCTGTATGCAGGATATCAACATATCCGGCCACTGTGTTCACATCCTGTCATGCCCACAGCAGGAAGCCTGTCTTCAGGCACCTGTCCCCTCCAGGCACGCCGGCAAAATCTGCTCATTGGGTTTGAACACAAACATTTATTTCTTAGCAGTTCCAATTGCAGCACCATAGTGGATTCTTAGCAGTTCCAATGCAGTGAGCATAGCGGATTCCTTAGCAGTTCCAATGCAGCGGACATGCCGCATACCACAGCATGTCAAAAGAAGCGCACATGGCGGTGAGCATAACAATTAAAATGCAGTGAGCATTGCGGGGTCGTAGCAGT
>JAJPYR010000008.1:0-16472 GCA_021204825.1 Clostridia bacterium
AATATTAAATGGTAAGCCTTCAGTCTTTATAAGCTTTTCATAAAATGTCCGAAACGTAAAAAAATTAAAAGCTTAAAAACGATCACATATTCCTGCATTTTCTAAGCATAACTATTCGTAAAAGCTGCATTTTACGAACAGTTATATAAATATTTGGCTTCTACCCCACTCAGAAAAAATAATTTTTCCGGGTGCCGGAATGAGAGGTTTTTCTCCCCGGAATAATGACTTCTCCCCCGTGGGAATTTTGATGATTTTTTTAGACCGGCTTCCTTTCCCGATCAAAAATAAGGCTGGCCTTTAGAGACCTGTTTCCCATAATTCGTAGAATTATGGGTGAGCGGATCCAACCGCCCCGGAACAAGCTCACAGGAATTTCTGCAGGATTGCTGGCAGTGTTTTGGGACAGCTTCCAGTATCCTTAGCGGTTTCGTAAGGATTCCGGGACAAATTCAGGCAAATTCGGCAGGTCAGATATTTCGGCTTTTTACGTTGACATCTGTAAAAGAATGTTTTACAATTAAGGCATGGCCAAGGTTTCCACAGATTATTACGTTCAGAGAAACAATCAGAATCTTGAGGCGCTGGACAGGCTGCTTGATGAAAGCCTGCCCCCTTTCTGCGCGGATTATTTCATGTCCATAGAGAGCCGCACGTCTCCTTTGACCAGGCTCAACTACGCCCATGACCTCAAGATATTTTTCTACTTCCTTTGCCAAAGGAAGTTTTCCGGACGCTCTGTGAAGGACCTTACGCTAGATGATATGGAGAATGTCACCAGCACGGACGTGGAATATTTCTTAAGCTTCCTGTCCCGTTACAAGTATGACGGCAAGCTGCATATGTGCAATGACAGGGCCAAGGCCAGAAAGCTTTCCGCCGTCAAGGCCATGTTCAAGTATTTCTTCAAGAAAGATCTTATATCCGTCAATAATACAACAAAGGTTGAAACGCCCAAGATTCATGAGAAGCCCATTATAAGGCTTGAGGATCAGGAGATTCCGGGAATCATTGCCACAGCAGAATCCGGGACCGGGCTTTCGGAGCACCAGATGGCTTACCATGAGCACAACAAGGTCAGGGACACCGCCATCCTCACTCTGTTCCTTGGCACCGGGATTCGTATCAGTGAGCTTGTGGGTCTCAACAACGGCGATATAAACTTTGACAACAACTCTTTCATAGTTACCAGAAAGGGCGGCGCAAAGACCATACTCTACTTTGATGACACTGTGGCCGAAGCCCTTAAGACCTATATGGCCCAGAAAGAGGCTCAGAGCCTTCCCATGCTGGACTCATCTCCCCTGTTCCTTACAACCGGCTCCAAAAAGGCGCCTGCAAGGCTCGGCGTCAGGGCTGTGGAGAACATGGTCAAAAAATATGCGAAGATTGTGTCCCCTTTGAAGAAAATCACGCCGCACAAGCTCCGTTCCACATACGGCACGGCTTTGTACAAGGCCACAGGAGACATCTATGTGGTTGCGGATGTCTTGGGGCACAAGGACATAAATACCACCAAGAAACACTACGCCGCCATTACGGATGATGCCAGGCGTTCTGTCGTGGGCAAGGTCAAGCTCAAGCCGGACAATGACCGGCCGCAGCCTTAAAAGGCCTGAGACAGGCAGCCGGAAGCGTTTCAGGGCAAAAAGAAAGACCGCCGGAGCGGTCTGTGGGGGGATATAATCAGTAATCCTGGTCATCAGGGTCCATGATTATACGATCTATTTTAATTACGGCATCGTCCTGGATGTTGAGGCATTTGCCGCAATTGTCACAGATTTTTGTGGGATCAAGGTCGCATATGTCGCATTCCATGCATCCATCGCAGATCTTGCTGTCATCCAGGATGCACTTGTCACCGATTCGTCTTTCCATGCCTCCATTATAGGCTAAAAAAGTTTGAAATTCAAGCAAAAAGTCCTAAAACCGTAAAACGATTGTTTGATTTTTTGAAATAAGTATGTTATACTGAGTCCAAGCACTTGGATTTCAGTTGATCAACCGGAGGAAATTATGAGAGGAAGCAAGCTTGACAAGACAATGCTGGAAGGCAAAGTCTTCGATTACATCCAGACGTTCACAGCAAAGAACGGATTCGCGCCTGCCATAAGAGATATCTGCAAGGGCTGCGACATCAAGTCCACTGCCACTGTTTACTATGTAATCAACAGCCTCTGCGACAAAGGTCTCCTTCGCAAACCCGGCAAGAACATGCGCCGTGCGGTCGGTCTCGTAGCCAACTCCGTAGTAGCTCCCTCACTTGGCAGCATAGACAACGGCAACGGCATCTATTCCCTGGACAATTATGAAGACTTCTTCGCTGTTCCCTCCAATTTCTTCTTCGGCGAAGACCTGTTTGTCTTCACAGCCGTGGATGACGCAATGGTCAACATCGGTATTCTCAAGGGTGACCGCGTTGTAGTCCTCAAGACAGACAGCGAAGCCTGCGATGACGGAGATCTCGTTGAAGTGCTTATCAACGGATACGCAACAGTAAGACGTGCATTCTTCCCGGATGAGAACTGCATCTTAAAATGCGAGAATGACACCGGCGAAGACATTGAGTGCGATGCATCTGTCATCATCGGCAAGGTCGTAGGCATGATGAGAAATTACGTCTGACCCCTCTTCCATGAACTTCCTTCAAATAATGAGCATGCAAGCATGCAGAACCCCTGCATGCTTGATATTTTGTCCAGCGAAAAGGTTTGACAACAAGGCACCGTTTCGGTATACTTATAGAGCAGTGCTGATATGGCTCAGGAGGTAGAGCACTTCCTTGGTAAGGAAGAGGTCCCCGGTTCAAGTCCGGGTATCAGCTCCACAAAAGTCACTCATACCGGGTGGCTTTTTTCTTTTAAAGAATATTACGGCCTCTCCCCTGTCCATTCATGCCCACAGGAAGTGTCATTGAGTAAGCACCGGATAAAAGCGTGCATATATGGCATTTTTTTCTCTGGCAGTGCAATTTTTACAAAAGAGAAACATTTGTTTGTGACGTTTTCTATGGAAAAACTACGCATTTGACGCCGGGCAAAAGAAATGCCGGCGCGGGACCGGCTCTTGTCATTTGGCTGCAAGGCTGTAGCTTATGTCTATCATCTCCCGGATGTCCTCAATCGGCATCCTTCCGTCCAGGATAAGGGTTATCCAGTGCTTCTTGTTCATATGGTATGCCGGGAAGACGGTTTTGCGGTCTGCACTGGAGGCAATGTCTTCAGGGACATGAACGTTCATGCAGAGCATCTCCCTCTGTGAGTTTATGCCCAGCTTTGCTGCCTGCACTTCCATTATTATGCCAAACCACTTGCCTGTATCCGGCCTGCGCCAGACGGCTGTGTCCGGATATTTCTCCCACAGGTACTCCAGCTCTGCACCGTATTTTGATCGTATATATGCACAGATCTGGTCCAGCTGGTCTCCAAGGCCGGGCTTTGAGAAGCATTTGTCCGCAATACATTGGGCTATCTTTTGGCACTCTTCGTTAATGGAGCCTGTGAACGCCCCTGCGGCGTCTTTCACTCTGTACGGAAGATAAGGCGCATTGGCCTCTGCATCCATTACCTCTGTGGATATGACGCCGTCCGGAGATATGCGTATTATGAACGTGAAGTCTCCGCCGGATACAGGCACCTGGGCCGTGTATGTTCCGGCGTCTTTGTCATATGCAAAACCGGACGCAAGGAGCTTGTCCCCGTCCGGCTTAATATTGTCAAAGATTGTAAGGTCCGTCAAAGGAAATTACTCCTCAGTTTCAGCCTCTGCTGCGGGAGCATCCTCTGCCTTGGATGCATCCTCATCGAGTCCGTCATCTTCAGCAACTGCCTCTGCAGGCACTTCATCAGCTGCAACCTCTTCGGCTTCGGCAACTTCTTCTTCTGCGGGAGCTGCTGCATCTGCAGCAACTTCTTCCTCAACAGGAACCTCTTCAATAATGGGAACGACTTCAATCTCATCCTCAGCAGCGGGCTCAGCTTCGGCAGGCTCCTCTTCCACAGGAACCTCTTCTGCTGCAACCTCTTCCTCAGCTACTTCCTCTGCGGGAGCAGCCTCGTCTGCGGGAACCTCTTCTTCTGCTGCAGGTTCAGCTTCGCGCTCTTTCCTCGGAAGGGGCTCGGGTGCAGAACCGTCTGCCTTTTTGCGTACCGCCTTGGCAATACGGATGTATGTCTTGGGCTCTTCAGGAGCTGCAGCTTTCTCTTCTTCAGCGTTGAGGTCTATCTTGACATCAAAGCCTTCATGCTGGCGCATCTTTACGTATGCGACTGCGCAGGGGCAATGAAGAGACTTGTCACAGAGGAAACAGAAAGGAGCATACTCTCCGCAAAGGTCCCTTCCGAGTTCTGCACTGTTGGCGTATTTGTCAATGTCGATGACCTGCTGAAGACGTGCAAGATTAGCCGCATTGAGCGTTGAGGGCATGTCCTGAAGAAGCTTCATAGGTGCTTCGCTGTTCCAAACCATAGTTATATCTCCTGATTTTTATTATGTTTCGTTATATTCTCAGAGCTCCTCTACATAAAGCGTGCTAAGGATCTCTTCATATTTTTCTCTGGTGAATGATATGGTGTCCGGCTCGGTTACGGCCGCAGTGCCTGCCGCCACGCCGCACTTCAGAATGTCCGGGTCAGACTTTCCCTTGCAGATGGCAATCGCAGCTGCTGCCACCATTGCATCGCCTGCGCCTACTGTGGAGTTCATGGCCACGTTGATGCTCTTGCAAAACCAGCTCTTTTCCCCGTTGCAAAGGATTGCGCCCTCTTTGCCAAGGGATAAAAGCACCTTCTTTGCGCCCATGCGGATGAGCTCCCTGCAGCCCTCTATCTGCTCCGCTCTGGTCTCAAAGCGGCGCTTGAGCGTCCGCTCCATCTCGGAGATGTTGGGCTTTATGAAGTCCACACCGCACTTGAGGGACTCCAAAAGGCGGTCTCCTTCACTGTCTACTATGCGTATTACGTTCCCGGGTATTACATTAAGGAGTTTTGCATAGTAATCCGGAGACATGCCGGAGGCGAGGCCCCCGCAGATTATGACTGCCTCGCATGTGGGGGCGAAGCGGGCCACGGTGTCCAGAAGCGCCTCTTCATTGCCCGGCTCCACGGATGGGCTGATGTCATTGATTTCTGTGAGCATTGAGTGATGGTCCACTATCTTGTAGTTCACCCTCACTCTTCCCTTGTTCCATACAAAACGGTACTTGACGTTCTCCCTGTGAAGCTGGATCTCAAACTGGTTCCCGTTCTCTTCGTACATGAAACCGGTGGCGAACATGTCCCCGCCCAGTCTTGCGCCGCCTATGGCAACGTTTATGGCTTTGCCGGTATAAAATGTCCTTTTGCTGATTATGTTCTGGCTTCTGCCTACGCCCAGGGATTCCAGCTCAATGTCTATGTCAATGCACGGGCTGAGGCATACGGTGAGTATCATCTCAATAACGTACCTTTAGCAATTATAATATAATTATATATGGTTAAAAGGACAATTTCAATAATAACGGCCTTTTTTTCGTTCAAATCTCACAAAAGTGTCCAGAATGCAACCAAACGTCCTTTGCATTGCGCCTGCCGTCAGGCAAGCCGGAAAAGGGACGGATACAGGCCTCAAAAAAGATCTTAGCGGCCTGTTCCGGCGGCGGAAAATTTGTATGGTCATTGTGCACAAAGTTTTGGAGGCCCCGGGCAAAAGAAAAGCCGCTGGAGTATGCGGCCTTTCAGGATTGTCTGGATGTATGGTCACATAGATATCATCTGGAGTGTTTCGTAGAGCTCATAGTTGAACTTCTTCTTCATGGAAACGGCTTCGATGATGTCCATGTCTATTATCTCATTCCTGTGGATGCCTACCACGCGGTTGCCGATGCCGTCATTGAGAAGACGGACGGCCTTGTTGCCGAACTGGGCTGCAAGCATTCTGTCTGCCATTGAAGGAGAGCCGCCGCGCTGGATGTGGCCTATGGTTGTGGCGCGCACTGAATATGTCGTTACGGACTGGAGCTGCTTTGCGAACTCATCCGCAGTTGAAACTCCCTCTGCCACTACGATTATGTTGGAGTGCTTGCCGTTGGCTCTGGAGCGGTTTATGCGCATGACAATGTCATCAAGGTCGAATACGACCTCGGGCACTACTATTATCTCGGCGCCGGATGCAATGCCGGCATAGAGAGCTATGTCTCCGCACCTGCGGCCCATCACTTCCACGACAGAAATCCTCTCGTGGGATGTCATGGTGTCACGGAGCTTGTTGATGACGTCTATGCATGTGTTGACGGCCGTGTCGAAGCCCAGGGTGTAATCCGTGTATTCAAGGTCGTTGTCTATCGTTCCGGGGATGCCTATCGTAGGGATGCCGTAATCCTCGGAAAGGCACTTTGCGCCCCTGAAGGATCCGTCTCCGCCGATGACCACAAGTCCGTCTATGCCGTGCTTGTTCAGAGTCTTGACGCACTTTTCCTGGCCTTCCTTTGTAAGCATCTCAAGGCATCTTGCAGTCCTGAGGATTGTGCCGCCGCGCTGCACGATATCAGAAACGGAACGCATCTCCATGCGCACGAACTCATCCTCTATAAGGCCCTGGTAGCCCCTTTCAACTCCATAAACTTCCATCCCGAAATAGATGGCCGTACGGACAACCGCACGGATCGCTGCATTCATTCCGGGCGCATCGCCGCCACTGGTAAGTAAGGCTATTCTTTTCATAAAACCTCTTCAATCCCGGAGCGGAACATTGCCTGGAGCGCAGGGTGCACTCTCCCACATTCCGCTTACCGCTGATTAGTATAACATGTGAAAATGTAATTTACAACCAATTTAACAGGATTGCAAAATCCCGGCCCGCAATGAATGAATAACACACAGGGTGTCAAAATCTATCAAATAACAGCCCAAAATGCTTGATTTGAGCTCTTCTCTGGCTCCCGGGACGTGCCAAAAAAATGTTATTAAAGGCCTGTAATTTGCTGTTAGTATGTAACAATCAGGCAGGAAATTTGTCCGTCATTTGAGCAGAATGTCCTGCATTGTTATGTAATAATTGAGCTCTGCAACGAGCCCGCGGCAGTAATTGAGGGGCCTGGGGTACTTGAACTTTTTGCCGGAGCGCACTATGCGGCAGGGGGTGTCGCCCCCTTCGTAGTTCTGGAGCATGTCCAGCATGTCATCGAACTGGCCCTCGGTGAGGCCCGATGCGTTGAGCCACAGCACCTTTTGGGGGGCAGCCGGCTTTGCGGCCGCAGCCTTGAGGGCATTGACGTCCACGATGTCATCCACAGCGCATGAGGCTTCCTGCGACTTGTCCGGGTCTATGCTGATGCGCCCGGAGATGCGCACGATATGGTCCGGAGAAATCAAGTCCCTGTACTTTTCAAACACGGCAGGGAAGCATACGCACTCCATGGAGCCGTAAACGTCCTCCACATTGATTATGGCCATCGAGGCTCCTGTGCGGCGGGTCGTGGTCTTGCGCACGGAGGTTATTATGCCCGCGAAAGTGACCTTCTGGTCATTCTCCATGGCATTGTATATCCTGTTGCCCTCATCATCCTCGGAGTAGTCATCCAGGATGGAAAGGTCGAAGTTGCACCCCTCAACCTTGCCCATGTACTTCTCAAAGGGGTGCCCTGACACGTAGATTCCTGTGACCTCCTTCTCCTTGGCAAGCTTCTCCGCATGGTCAAACTCAGGTATCTTGGGGTAGTCAACGGTGAGCTTGTCATCGGTTGCAAAGATGTCGAAGAATGATATCTGGGCGGACTCCTTCTGCTTCTCTATAATCTTGGCCCTGGCTATAAGCTGCTCATAGACCTGTATGAGCTGGGAGCGCTTGACGCCCATGGAGTCAAATGCGCCTGCATAGATGAGGCCTTCCACAAGACGCGTGTTTATGTAGTTAATGCAGCGCAGAATGAAGTCCGGGAAGTCAGCAAAAGGACCCTTCTCATTCCTTTCATTTATAATGGCGTCTATGGCGGCCTGGCCTGCGCCCTTCAGGGCGGAAAGGCCGAAGCGGATTCCAGTGGGGACGACTGCAAAGGCTGTTACGGACCTGTTGATGTCCGGCGGAAAGACGTCATACCCCTTGTTGCGCAGATAGAGCACATATTTTGTTATTTCATCTATCTTGTCAAGGCGGTCGTTGAGAAGCGCGCAGATGAATTCCTTGCAGTAGTAGTTCTTGAGCCACGCGGTCTGGTATGCAAGGGTTGCGTATGCTGCAGCGTGGGATTTGTTGAAGGCGTACGATGCGAAGTTCCTCATGTCATTGAAGATCTTGTTGGCCGTCTCCTCCGGAATCCCTCTTGCTATGCAGCCGTCTATGTGGGAGCCGTTGGTTATGGACGTGCCTCCGAAGATGAACTTCTCCTTCTGCTGCAGAAGGGCTGCCTTGTCCTTCTTTCCCATCGCCCTGCGCACAACGTCCGCTTCTCCAAGCGAGTAGCCGGCAAGAGCCTGGAATATCTGCATTACCTGCTCCTGGTATACGGGCAGGCCGTATGTGACTCTCAGGAACTTCTCTTCCTGAGGGGTGTCATACACAATTGGCTCCTTGCCGAACTTCCTGTTGCAGAAAGAGTCTATGAACTGCATGGGGCCGGGGCGGTACATGGCAACGCCGGCTATAAGGTCTTCGAGGTTGTCCGGATGAAGCGACTTCATGAACCTCTTCATGCCGCCCGCTTCGAGCTGGAAGACGCCGTCCGTGTCCGCATCGGATATGAGCTGGTATGCGTTGTGGTCCGTGTAGCCTATCCTGTCAAAGTCCACATCAACCCCGTAACCTTCCTTTATGTACTGCTCACACTTGTGGATGTCCGTCAGCGTCACTAAGGCAAGGAAGTCCATCTTGAGCATCCCGAGGGACTCTATCTCTTTTGCCACGAACTGCGTTGTGATGTCATCCCCGTTGCGGGATAAGGGAACGTTGTCCGCTATGCGCTTCTGGCAGATGACCACTCCTGCCGCATGGATGCCTGTCTGGCGGGGCATGCCTTCCACCTTCATGGCAAGCTCTATGACCTCATGGAGCGTGGGGTCATTGTTGTAATAGTCTATGAACTCCTGCGAGCGGGCAGACTTGAGGTCCTGGTAATCCTTGTAATAATCATCCCTCTTTTCCGTGTCCGTCTCATTTTTCCACTTTTCCTCTGCCGCAGCAATCCTGAGGCCCAGATGGTTCTCTATGTCATTCTTGCCGTCCATGACCTTCGTGAGCTTGTCTATCTCCGAATAGGGCACGCTCATGACACGGCCGACATCCTTGATGGAGTTCTTGGCCGCCATTGTTCCGAATGTTATTATCTGGCACACATTCTCGCGCCCGTACTTCTCACGGACGTAGTTTATGGTCTCCTCACGCCTCTCCGTGCAGAAGTCTATGTCAAAGTCCGGCATTGAGACACGGTCCGGGTTCAGGAAACGCTCAAAGAGAAGGTCGTACTTCAAGGGCTCAACGTCCGTTATGCCTATGCAGTAGGCCACAATGGAGCCTACGCCGGACCCTCTGCCGGGGCCTACGGGGATGCCGTGGGCTTTGGACCAGTTGATGAAGTCCCACACGACAAGGTAATAATCCGCATAGCCCATCTTGCATATGATGCCCAGCTCATACTCCGCCCTTTCGCACTCCGTCTCTGTGGGGTTGGCATAGCGCTTCTGCAGGCCCTCGCGTGTGAGCTTTCTGAGGTACTCCTCCGAAGTAAGCCCGTCCGGGGGACAGTATTCCGGTATGAGGGACTTGTCCTTTACGGGGTCTCCTTTCGCATTGAGGTTAAAGACAGGCTCTGTGACCTTGTCTGCAATTACCCTGGTGTTGGAGATGGATTCCGGGTATGCTGCGAAGAGCTCTGCCATCTCGTCTCCGGACTTGAAGTACAGCTCCTCCGAGGAGAACTTGAGCCTTCTGGGGTCATCCAGAGTCTTTTTCATCTGGATGCACATGAGGACGTCCTGCAGGCGGGCGTCTTCCTTCTTGAGGTAATGCACGTCATTGGTGGCAACTGTCTCGGCCCCTATCTCACGCGCTATCTTAACAAGCAAAGGAAGGTTTCTGACCTCTTCCTCTATGCCGTGGTCCTGGATCTCTATGTAAAAGTCCTCGCCGAATATCCCCTGCAGATACAGGGCCAGCTTCTTTGCGCCGTCATAATCCCCGTCCGTAAGCCTGCGGGATATGCCGCCCGCAAAACATGCGGACAGGCAGATAAGGCCCTCTGAATGCTCCGCGAGGATCTTGTAATCTATCTTCGGCTTGTAATAGAAGCCGTCCACGAAGGCAATTGAGTTCATCTGCACCAGGTTCTTGTAGCCGGCCTTGTTTTTGGCCAGAAGGATAAGGTGCTCAGCTGTGGGATTCTTGACGGCAATGTCATCCGTCATGTAGAACTCGCAGCCTATTATGTACTTGATGCCTGCCTTTGCGCACTTCTCCGCGAAGTGCAGCGTGCCGTACATGTTGCCGTGGTCCGTTATAGCCACAGTGTCTATGCCGTTCTTTTTGCAGTAATCCACCAGGCTGTCTATCTTGCATGCGCCGTCCAAAAGCGAGTACTCCGTATGCACATGAAGATGCACGAAATCTGTCATCTGTTCTCCTGTATCTATATCCAAAACCTGCACATATACGGCCAAAATTGGCCTTATGTGAGGCGTATGATCTTCTTTATGGTTTGAGCGTTTTCCGTTCTGCGCCGCCCCTTTGGCGGCCATATTCTCTCTATAGCGGGCCTCTTGTCTGC
Source organism: Clostridia bacterium (assembly GCA_021204825.1). Lineage (GTDB taxonomy): Bacteria > Bacillota > Clostridia > Christensenellales > Borkfalkiaceae > Coproplasma. The sequence continues at coordinate 10,733 of JAJPYR010000008.1, forward strand.
CGGGTTACTTGTACAGGCTGTCCGCTATGTTCTGGATGCGCTTTAAACGGTGCATGAGGCAGCTCTTGGATATCCCCAGGATATCTGCCAGCTCGCTCATGGAGGCATTCAGGTTCTGCTCTCTTCCTATGGCCACATCCCTCAGTCCCTGGTCCAGGGACTCTAATCCCCGCTCTCTCTTTATGAGCTCTATTGCCTGCACCTGCTTTACGGATGCCGTAACCGTCTTGTCTATGTTGGACACGGCACAGTTGGTGGCGCGGTTGGCGTTGTTGCGCGCATCCTTGTACTCCGCTATCCTGTCCAGCCTGTCCATGCACTTCTTAAGTCCCAGGGCGTTCAAAAGGTCCGAGATCACCTCTTTGCTTTTAATGTACACTATGCAGGAGCCCTTGCGCGTGAGAGTCTTGGCTATGATGTCAAAGTCCATGAGGAGGTCGCATATCTCATCCGCGAGGTCCAGCGAGGGGCAGTTGATTTCAAAATGATACCCCGTCCTGGAGTACGTGGACTCATCCGGTATGGTGCAGCTTCCGCCGCCGAGAAAGGCCCCCTTTATGTATGAAAGCCTGTCCGCCCTGCGTGAGGTCACTTTGGGCGGGATGTCAAAATTGGGCTCGCCGTCTTCAATGAGCCCGCACTTTATGAGCAGCTCCTCCGTCTCATCCCCGGTGTATTCAAAGGACATCCTGTCCTTCCCGGATATGGCATCGCTCTTTATCTCGGTGCTGGATGCAAAGACATGCGCGGAAGCAAGGAGGCCGGACAGGAACTGCGCCGTAAGTCCGTTCTCTGTGACCACCTTCAAAGTGAACCCCATTTTGTCCCCTGCAACGCCGTCCGTAACCTGCGCAAAGCCGGCAATGACAGCGTGCCCGGAGGCGTTCCTAGGGAACCTCTTTACTATCTCTTCCTTTATGTCTTCTGAGAAACTGTTCATATATTCCTGCATTTTTCATATGCGGCGCACTGCTTTGCAGGGCGCATATTTTAGAGGTTGTGCATTTTGTATTCTTCAAATCGGAACCTGGGCCTGCGGCCTTCAATGTTGTCTATAAGGTCCAGTGAGATTCCGGACTCTGCAATGAGCTTTTCAGCAATCTCCGTGTCTCCCACACGGTCCATTGTATGAGCGTCCGAGTCTATTACAAACCTTGCTCCTGCATCTGCCATGAGGGCAATGTCTTCCGGGTGCAGGTTGGCCACATGCTCCGGCTTGGTGTTGATCTCAATGTACGTCCCGTAATCCGCAGCGCACCTGGCAACGGTCTGAAGATCGCAGCAGCAGCGGAAGTTGATGTGCGTCAGGATGTCTATGGGATGCTTCTCTATGGCGTTCACATAGGCCTTTGTGGTGTTGTCTATAATCTTCTGCTTAGGCTTTTTGTCCCTCTGGTACGGCCAGTAATTCTGCCACATAATCCGGTACATGTCCTTCAGCGTGGTGTAGCGCACCAGTTCATGAATGCCGCAGAGATAGATGTCGAAGTACTGCAGGTCCTCATCCTTCATGTCCGTGTCCCCTTCAAGGGAGATGAGGTTGCTCTCCATTCCCATGAGCACGTTGAGGCCGGTAAGTTTTTTTGCCTCCTCCACATCCCTGCGAAGGTTGGGCAGCTGCTTGCGCCTTAAGCCGAAGAACGGATGGTTGAACCCGTGGTCCGTAATTGCTATCTCCTTAATGCCCTTCTCCTTGGCCACAGTTGTGTTCTCCAGCACTGTGTTCTTGCCGTGGGAATAGGGTGTATGCGTATGATAATCTCCAGTCAGTATCATTACTGTCTCCCGCATGCCGGTGCATCCTCCTTTCGGCCAGATGCATTCTGCCATGCTTCCTTTGTGTGTCAAAATTTGACACTCATCATCTCTCTGAAGGCCTGAAAACAGGCCTATATATTAATAGGTAGAAAAGCGTAAGGTTCTGCTCACTGTATGTTGCAGATGTCCCTGGTGCACTCCGGGGTCATGCCTTCTTGCCAGCCCTCTATCCAGCCTTTAAGGAACTCTGTCTCCGAAGCCACAGTCTCAAGCAGATTCTGTCCACGGCGGATAATAATATCATCTGCAATCGGCAAACTCTCTTTTTCGAACAGAAGCTCTTCGTCATCAAGGCTGAATATTATAGCCCTTGTGAGCAAAACTTCATAAGTGAGCTCGCCCCTCTCTGACAGACGCTGGCGCTCATTAACAAGTTTAACAGACCTGATCTTTTTGCCTACAGGATAATCCGTCTGCTCTCTGCCCATAAAGGCTGAAAAGATTGCATAATCCTGGCTCTGGGCCAGTCCGAACACTCCCACATCATCCGTGTCGCCGAAGTTGTCCAATGGCCTAGGAAGATTTTCCAGCTTGTACACTTTGCCGCCAATATACAGGCCTGCGATTTGTGTGACGCATTCATTATAAATCTCATCACAGCGGATTTTAACAAATTCCTTGCCAATCATCTTCCGGAAGATGATTCCGCTGATTCTAAAATCAAACCGCTTCATGAAACCATTCCACTCAGTATAAGATCAGTCATCCCCTTTAAGCATGCTGTCCAGGATGCGCTTTAGGGCGTAGCGGCCGTGCTCATATGTCAGGCCGCCCTGGAAGTAAGCTATGTACGGGGGCTTTACGGGCCCGTCTGCGGAAAGCTCAATGGATGCACCAGAAACAAATGTTCCTGCCGCCATTATGATCTTGTCATCATAGCCGGGCATGTCCCACGGCTCGCATGTGACGTAGCTGTCCACAGGAGATGCATACTGGATTCCGCGTATGAAGGTTACCATGGCCTTCTCATCATCAAAGCGTATGGCTCTCGTTATGTCATGGGGCTCCGTGTTCCAGTCCGGGTAGCACTTGTATCCGAGGGACTGCATGACACAGCTTATCAGGATGGAAATCTTCAGAGCCTGGGCGGTCACATGGGGCGCAAGGAACAGGCCTTCATAAAAGTTTCTGTATCCGGGCTCGAAGGAGCCTACCTCAAGGCCTACGGACGGGGCAACTAAGCGCTGCCCTATCGCCTCTATGTACTTGGATTTTCCGCAGATATATGCACCGGTCTGGGCTATTCCGCCGCCGGGGTTCTTGATTAAGGACCCTGCAGCCACATCCGCTCCAGCCTCTGTGGGCTCCTTTTTTTCCACAAACTCTCCGTAGCAGTTGTCCACGAAGATGCACCCATCAAATCCTGCGGAACGCACGAGGGAACAGATTTCGCCTATCTCTTCACAGGAGAATGCGTTGCGGAGCTCATACCCTCTGGACCTCTGGATGTACACCATCCGGATATCCGGACTTGCTGCAAGGGCTGCAAGGATCGCGTCCTTGTCCATCCTGTCATTTTTAAGGTCAACAAGTGTGCTTGTCACGCCGAAGTCCTTCAATGACCCGTTTCCTTCGCCGAATACGACCCCGCGGAGGGTGTCATACGGCATGCCGCTGGCAAAGAGGATTTTGTCCCCGGGCCTTAAGATGCCGAAAAGGGCAACCGTGAGGGCATGCGTTCCGGAGAGCATGTGCGGGGAACAAATGCCGGCCTCAGCCCTGAAGACATCCGCATACACCTGTCCTAAGACATCCCTGCCGTCATCCCCGTAGCCGTATCCTGTAGTGCCGTTGAAGTGCCTTGCGGAAACCTTGTTGCGCTGGAAAGCCTCAAGGACCTTTGCCTGGTTGAAGTATGCAGTCTCATCCACGGCGTCATACATCGGCCTTACGGCTGTTTCTGCAGTTTTGATAAGTTCCAAAGTGTTCATATATATCTGCAAAACGCACTTTTGGGCGTTTATTTGGCGTTATTTGAACCGTTGTATATGCTGCAGACATTTTCTGCAGTCGCGTCCGCCGGCTTGAGCCAGATTATGCCGGGCATTTTCCTGAAGAAGGTTATCTGGCGCTTTGCATAGTGCCGCGTGTTGAGCTTCACGATGTCTCTCATCATGGACTCCGAGGCGCCCTTCTTTATGCCGGAGTACACTTCCTTGTACCCTATGGCCTGCATGGACTGGCACATATCCGTAACTCCGTGGACCATGAGATCCTTGACCTCATTTACAAGTCCGGCAGAGAACATCCGGTCCACTCTCTGATCTATTCTCTGGTACAGCTCATCCCTGGGGTAATCTATAGCCACTGCCACATACTCACGTATGGACTTTAAGCTGTCCTGAATCTCGGACATCTTTGTGCCGGAGACATCCAGAATCTCCAAAGCGCGTATTACGCGCTTCACATCATTGGGATGAAGCCTTGCAGCCGTCTTTGGGTCCAGCTGCTGCAGAATGCCGTACAGCACTTCCCTGCCGTCCGCATCTGCAATGTTCTGGTACTTTGCCCTCACTTCCGGGTTGGAGGGCACGCTGCCGTAGCTGTAATCAAACAGCAGCGAGTTGATGTAGAATCCTGTGCCGCCGCAGATGACAGGCACCTTGCCGTCCTTCTCAATCCTTTCCAGAATTTTGGAGGCTCTTTCCTGGTAATCTATGACAGTGAAGCTCTCCTGTGCTCCAACAATGTCAATCATGTGATGCAGGACGCCCTGCATCTCCTCCTGTGAAGGCTTTGCTGTGCCTATGTTAAGGCCCCTGTAAATGATTTCAGAATCTGCGGAGATAACCTCCCCGCCAAGCATTTTGGCGCATTCCACGGCAAGTGCCGTTTTGCCGGTGGCCGTTGCGCCGCAGATTACCAACGTCTTCATGCTACAATTCTCCAGCTAAGTAATTCTGCTATATATCTCGAAACTTTCATCAGGGTCCCCAGTACCTTTGAAAGTCATACGATTCTTTTGAACATCTTCTCTATGTCCGTCCTTGTGAGGCGCACGCATATGGGCCTGCCGTGGGGGCACTTTAAGCCCCAGTCCCCGCCAAGAAGTCTGAAAAGCTCCTTTATCTCACTCTCCGTAAGGCTCCATCCGCCTTTTATGGCATGCTTGCAGGCTGTCATGGCTATCTTATCCTTCAGAATGTCCTGCAGCTTTATTGCCTTAAGCTCTCCCACACGGGACAATATTTCATCTATGAAATCCTTTATCTCTATGTCCTGCAGATCCAGGGGCACTGCATCCACTTTGAATGACGCAGGGCCGAATTCGGATATCTCAAACCCCAGCTCCGATATAAGCTCCAGGTTGGCGCTAAGAAACCTGGCCTCTTCCGGGTTGGTGTCAAAGACGTACCCGAAAAGAAGCGGCTGTGACATTATCTCACGCTTTGCAAGCCGGTCCATGAGTGTGTTGTATATGAGCCTCTCGTGGGCTGCGTGCTGGTCTATGAAGTATACAGTATCCCCGTACTCGAAGATAAGGTATGTGCTGAACAGGTTCCCCTTGTACTCAAACTCCCTGTAGTCCACAGCCTCCTGCACCGGCTTCTCTTTCCCGGGCGCCGGCTCTGCAAAAGCCTCTAAGGCCTTTGCGGCCTTTGCGGCGGGCTCTGCAGGCTGCGCTGCAACAGCCGGTTTGGCTGCAGTCATGCCGGCCATGGCAGGCTCTTTGGAAGGCTCTTTGGCAGAATCTTTGGCAGGATCTTTGGCAGAATCTTTTGCGGCTGCGGGTGCCTTGGGCTTGTACATCTCTGCGGTGTCCAGGGGCTTGCTTGAAGGAAGATTGTCCAGGCGTATCTGAACGTCCGGAGAAGGAAGTTTGGGGGCAGATGCGGGGTTTTTGGGGTCAGAATTACTATGCAAATCCTGTTTTTTGCCGTATGTGGACTTGACTGCGCCCACTACACCCGCTTTTATCTCG
>JAJPYR010000008.1:16572-29872 GCA_021204825.1 Clostridia bacterium
CTGTTTTTTGCCGTATGTGGACTTGACTGCGCCCACTACACCCGCTTTTATCTCGAAATCCGCGGCAGGGGCGGTGCCGTCCAGAACGGCCGAGACTGTCTTGTAGACAACGCCGAAAACGGCCTTGGGGTCCAGGAAACGGACGTCTTCCTTGCTGGGATGAACGTTGACGTCCACCATGTCTGAGGGCACTTCCACGTTCAGAATGTAGAACGGGAACTGTCGCTTCATGACGTAGCTTGCGTACGCGTTGGAGACTGCCTGCTGGATTGTCGGATTGATGATGTATCTGCCGTTCAGGAAAACGGACTGGTATGACTTATTGGGCTTGAAGTAATTCTGGTTGCCTATGAATCCCCACACCCGGATGTCTCCTCTTGTAGCGTCTATGGAAAAACACTTCTGCAGGGCCTCTGTGCCGTACACCTGCGAGACGGCCTCCTCCAGGCCTCCGCCGTATGACTGCAAGGAAAGCTTGCCGTCTGCATACAGACGGAATGAGATGGACGGGTTGCCGAGGATGAAACGGGTCACGAAGCTGGTGATGTCCGTTTCCTCTTTCTTGTCCGGGCGCATGAACTTGAAGCGCGCCGGTGTGTTGTAAAAGAGGTCCCGCACCTGTATGCATGTGCCGGAGGCAATGGCCGCGGGCTCAACATCCGAGAGGTTTCCGCCGCTGCAGCGTATCCTGTACCCTTCCTTGTACCCGTCCGGGCCCAGTGCCGCAGAGGATATCTGCGCGTGGGATACGGAAGCAATTGAGGCAAGAGCCTCGCCGCGGAAGCCGAGCGTCTCTATGCAGTCCAGGTCCTCCGGCTTGGAGATCTTGCTTGTAGCATGAGGCATGAAGGCCTTGGGAAGGTCCTCACGCTCTATGCCGGTGCCGTTGTCCGAGACCTCTATGAGCTGCTTTCCGCCCTGTTCTATTCGGATCTCTATGTCTGTGGCTCCGGCGTCTATGCTGTTTTCCACAAGCTCCTTGACAACTGAATACGGCCTGTCCACGACTTCCCCGGCCGCAATCCTGTTGAACACGCTCTGCGGGAGCACATTGATTCTGCTCATTGCTTTTCCTTAATATATGTGCACAAAACGATGCATTCTGCCTGCACATTCAAGGCAGGCTTAACGGAATTCACTTCTTCACTTTCTCCACAAGGGACGCAAGGATTCTGTATGCCTCCCTGGGGGACAGGCTGTCCATGTCAGTGTCCTGCAGGATTTCAAGAATCTCGGTCATGTCCGGGTCCGGGGACTCATCCTCCGGAGCAGAGGATTCCTCCGGCTGGGCATAGCCTTCCGCTATCTCAACGTTCTTTACGAACTTTGACCCCTTCTGCACCACCTTCATGATTTCCTTGGCGCGCGCGGTTATCTTTTCCGGCACGCCGGCTAAAGCTGCCACTTCGATGCCGAACGAGCGGCTTGCGCCCCCGCGCTGTATCTTGCGGAGGAATACAACCTGACCGCCTATCTCCTTGACGCTGACCTTGTAATTTTTGATGCCCGGGATGGTGCCCTCGAGGGCGGTGAGCTCATGGTAATGGGTTGCGAACAGGGTCTTGGCGCCTATCTCGCGGGTTATGTTCTCTATGACCGCCCAGGCGATGGAAAGTCCGTCATATGTGGATGTCCCGCGGCCTACCTCATCCAGAATGAGAAGGCTGTTGCGCGTGGCGCTCCTCAAAATTGAGGCCACTTCTATCATCTCAACCATGAACGTGGACTGGTCTGCCGTGAGGTTGTCACTGGCTCCCACACGCGTAAAGACACGGTCTATGACAGGTATCTGCGCAGACTTTGCCGGCACGAAGCAGCCCAGGTGGGCCATTATGCATATGAGTGCCGTCTGGCGCATGTATGTGCTCTTTCCGGCCATGTTGGGGCCGGTTATAATCATTGTGCGGTTCTCCCCCTCGTCCAGAAGAGTGTCATTGGGGATGAACTTCTCCTTGGAGATGACCTCCACAACGGGATGGCGCCCGTCCTTTATAATGAGAGGCTCTTCTGCAGGAACCATACAGGGCTTCACATACTTGCTGGCACGGGACAGGTCCGCAAAGGACACTATGACGTCCAGCATGGCTATGGCCTTGGAGATGGACTTGAATGCATCTATGTTGTCCGCAAGGGTGGCCTTTATCTCTTCATACAGCTTCTCTTCAAGGGTTAAGGCCATGTCTTCAGAGCCCACTATCTGCTGCTCCAGCTCCTTGAGCTCCGGTGTGGTGTATCTCTCGCCGCCCACAAGGGTCTGGACACGGATATACCTGTCCGGGACCATGTTCTTGAAGGACTTCGTAACCTCTATATAATATCCGAATACCCTGTTGTATGAAATCTTTAGCTTTGGGATGCCCGTTGTCTCACGCTCACGGGTCTCCATGTCCAAAAGGAGCCCTGCGGCATTCTTCTTTGTGTCCCTTAATTTATCCAGTTCCGCATTATATCCGGCCTTTATGTACCCGCCCTTGGCGGTTGTGGCAGGGCAGTCCGGGTCTATGGCGGCCTCCAGCAGGCTGCATATGTCCACCAGGTCCTTTATGTCTGCGTTAAGGTCCTGCAGGATCTTGGCGGTGAATCCGGAAAGGCGGAACTTGAGGCTGGGAATGGTGAGCAATGAATGCAGGAGCCCCAAGCAGTCCTTGGGCAGGATGTTGCCGTTGGAGATCTTGCCTGCAACCCGTTCTATGTCCCATATCTCCCTCAAAAGCTCCTTGATTCCGTTGCAGATTACGGTGCTGTCATACAGCTCCTGAACGCCGTCCAGGCGGTAATTTATCTCATCTATGTTATTTGAAGGGGCCAAAATGAGGTTGGAAAGAAGCCTTGCTCCCATGGACGTCTCCGTGCGGTCCAAAAGCCACAGAAGCGAGCCTTTTTTCCTGCCGTCCACAAGCGTTCTGGTTATTTCCAGATTGCGCACAGCTGTGCCGTCCAGCTCCATGTGCGTGGATACGGATACCAGTTTTATGTCATCTATGTTGCGGAGGGCGTGCATCTGGGTGTCCTTGAGATAGTTCACAAGAGCCCCCGCGGCACATATGACGCCTGTCTTTCCTGCTATCTGGAAAGAATCCAGAGACTGTGTCTTAAACTGCTCCTTCAGAGTCCTTTCCGCAGCCTGCAGCTTGTATGCATACTCCGGGTATGATGAAAAAGCGGGCAGAATGCGCTGGCGCTCCGATGTGTCCCTGGAATCCACAAGCATCTCGTCATTGCAGATGACCTCTTTTACGGACAGCTTCACCATCTCATCCAGGCAGCGCATCATGGCGTCCGGGCCGTCAAACTCACAGCCGTACATGTCCCCTGTGGTTATGTCCGCCCAGCAGAGGGCCGATTTGTCCCCTGCCTTGCAGGCGCTGCAGATGTAGTTGTTGGCCTTCTCATCCAGAGCCGAATCCGAGGTTACAGTGCCTGCCGTAACCACACGGATGACGTCCCTGTCCACCATGCCTTTGGCGAACCTAGGGTCCTCCAGCTGTTCACATATAGCGACCTTTTCGCCGGCTGCGACAAGCTTTTCCAGATATGAATCGACAGCATGGTACGGAACGCCGCACATGGGCGCGCGGTCCTCTAGCCCGCAGTCCCTGCCGGTCAGGACAAGGTCAAGTATCTTCGATGCCTTTATTGCGTCATCGAAGAACATCTCATAAAAGTCTCCCAGCCGGTAGAAGATTATACAATCCGGGTATCTGTCCTTGACAGACTGCCAGTGCTGCATCATAGGTGAAAGAGCCATCTTATTTAATGATTTCCCCCTTTAAAGAGATGCCGTTCGCATCCTCTATCTTCACATTGAGGAAGTTCCCAATCTGGTTCTCATCCGATTCAAAGTACGCCATTCTGCCGTACTCGTCCCTGCCCAGATACAGGCCCTTCCTGTCATCATAATCCTCGCACAGTATCTCTACCGTTTTGTCGATATATGTTGCAGATTTCTCCCTTGTCTGAGAATTCACGAGCTCTATGAGCCTCATAATCCTCTCCTTGGAAACCTCTTCCGGAACCTGGTCCGGCATCCTGTCTGCAACCGTCCCCTCACGCCTTGAGTACACGAACGTGAACGCAGAATCATACCCTACAGTCCTGACAAGGCGCATGGTGTCTTCAAAGTCCTGGTCAGTCTCCCCCGGGAACCCTACAATGATGTCCGTGGTAATGGCGCATCCCGGGATGTATTTTTTGAGCATCTCCACCTTCCTGAGGTAATCGGCGGAAGTGTACCTGCGGTTCATATCCTTCAATATCCTGTCCGAGCCGCTCTGAACGGGCAGATGCACGCAGTTGCATATCTTTTCATTGTCCGCAATTGCCCTCACCAGGTCCTCCGAGAAATCCTTCGGATGGGATGTCATGAACCTTAAGCGGAACTTGCCGTCTATTGCTGCAACCTTCCTCAAAAGCTCCGGGAACTTGATGTCATCCGTGCCGTTGTTGTACGAGTTGACGTTCTGCCCTAACAGGGTTATCTCCTTGTAACCCTCCGATACCATCTCGCGGGCCTCATCTATTACGTTGGATGAGTGCCTGGACCTCTCACGCCCGCGGACATACGGCACGATGCAGTAACTGCAGAAGTTGTTGCACCCGAAGGTTATGTTTATCCAGGCATTGGGATAGCTGGACCGGAGCATGACCTCATCTTCCGGAACGGAGCCGTCACACTCCAGAATCTCTATGACGGCCTTCTTCTGCGCAAGCTTCTTTTCAATGAGGCTCTGGAGATTATCGAGATTGTGGGTGCCGAATATGATGTCCACGTAAGGGAACTTCTTATGCAGGATGTCGGCCTTGCCGATCTGCTGCATCATGCAGCCGCCCACACAAATCAGAAGATTCCTGTTGGCCTGCTTCAGCTTCTTGAGCATGCCAATGTTCCCGTACGCATGATTCTCTGCGTTCTCTCTTATGCAGCAGGTGTTGAACACGGCAATGTCAGCCTGCTCTATGCTGTCACAGGCCTCGTATCCCATGCCGGAAAGAATGCCCGCAATCCTCTCAGAATCATGGACATTCATCTGGCAGCCGTATGTTGTAATGAAGTATTTACCGCTCATAAGCACCTGTATCTATCTGTTCCATGCAGCAGTTTTTGACCAAAATTCCGCTGCACGATTTGTGAATTTTTATTATTGCCAATTTCCTGTCCGGATTCCATAATCTGCGAAATCCAGGGCTTTCGTATGGGAAAATATTATCAAAATTACTATGCAAACACAGCTTTACTATGTTTTACATACCTTTTTCATAGTTCCCTGCCATTCTTCATCAGGCAATGGATGCCATTTCGGCATCAGCTCTGCCTTGCGGACTGGAATTTACATTTTTATAGTTTCCAGCGTCTTCATAGCCCCGGCGATGAGCTCGTCCACAGGGAGCTTTGCCTCCTCTGCCTCAACGTCTGCGATTGCGGGGCGTATGACCGGATGCCTCGGAAGAAAGACTGTGCAGCAGTCCTCGTACGGCTGGATGGAAATGTCATAAGCGCCGATTGCCTTGGAGCGCTCAATTATCTCATCCTTGTCAAATCCGCACAGAGGCCGAAGAACCGGCAATGATGATTCCAGGGCATCCTGGGATGATGTCATTCCCTCTATGGTCTGGGAGGCAACCTGGCCAAGGGCCTCTCCGGTTATTAGGCAGTTTATGCCCTCACGCTTAGCGATGCGCTCAGCTATCCTCATCATAAAGCGCCGGAGGATTGTTACCATGTAATCCGGGTTGCAGTTCTTGTGGATGGCTTCCTGGATTGCCGTGACGGAAACTATGTAGAGGTTCAGCTTGCCGGTGTATCCGCAGAGGACATGGGCAAGCTCTATGACCTTCTCCCTGGCCTGAAGGTTTGTGTACGGATAGCTGTGGAAATGCAGACAGTCTATTGTCATGCCTCTGCGGGCTATCATATGGCCTGCCACAGGGCTGTCTATGCCGCCGGACAAAAGCAGCAGGCCTTTTCCGGCAGTGCCAATGGGCATTCCGTCCTGGCCCTTGATGTATTCTCCGAAAATCAGCGAGGTTTTGTTCTCTCTGACGTCTATATTAATTGTAAACTGAGGTTTTCTAAGGTCTACGGAAATATCCGGAAATGCTTCACAGAGCCTGCCGCCGATCTCGGCTGCTATCTCCATGGATGTCAGGGCAAAAGTTTTGTCTGCCCTGTGGCAGAAAACCTTGAAGGTCCCGGTTGTGCGGCAAATCTCCCTGCAGGCTTCAAAGATCTGGTCCATGTCGGTGTCCACTTTGGTTGCCACGGAAAGCGTATGGATGCCGAAGACCTTCCTTAGCCTTTCCAGAATGTCCTCGCAGGCTTCATCATTGAAGCCGTCCACAAGGTATCTGCCCATCTCACGGTGTATCTCATGCCGGACGCCTTTCAAGGACTTCTCGATGTTGTTGATAAGCATCTTTTCAAAGTAGCCCCTGTTGGTGCCCTTGAGATATATTTCCGAGTATCTTAAAATGATGACTTTCTTCATAAGTTTATGCATAAGGCTGCATAAAAATCAGCCTGTAAAATCCTGGTAATTCATGGTAATTCCCACAGCGCAAGGCGTGGATTCCAGAGCCTTGTTAAAGCCCGGACACGGGCCCCAGGCAGAATTGTCAGCCAGGCCGGAGAGCTGGTCACTCCATGTGCTTTATGCGCTCCGAAACGGTCTCGTTGAGGATTTCTGCAGCTTTTTCGGCCTCCTGCATAGTAGTTTCGGGACTGAAACTAAGCCTAAGAATGCCGTCTGCCCTGTCTTTGTCTATCCCGCAGGCAAGGATTACTCTGGAGTAACGCTTCTTGTCATTGGATGAGCACGCGCTCCCGGTTCCTATGATGAGTCCCTTGTCATCGGCTTCATGCAGGATGGTCTCCCCGCGAACTTTTTTTGCAATTATGCATAAAATATACGGCGAGGAATCCGGGCCCGATACGACCTCAAAAAGGTCCTTGTCAAGAAGCCCGGTCAAATGCTCCCTGACGGCTTTGACTGCCCGGAAATTGTCCTGGAGATGCGCATAGCGCTTCTCTGCAGCAAACTGAAGAAGCTTGATGCCGAATACGTTCTCCGTGCCGGACCGAAGGCCCTTCTCCTGGCCTCCGCCGTAGATGTACGGCTTTATTACAAGGTCCTGGCGCTTTATGAGTGCCCCTGTACCCTTCATCGCGCCTATCTTGTGGGCGCTGAGGGAATACATGTCAATGTCCTTTGTGAGGCTGAAGGGAATCTTGCCGAAGGCCTGCACTCCGTCTGCATGGAAAAGCGTATGAGGATTCCTGGCCTTTACCTTGCGTGCTATGGAGGCTATGTCATTTATGGCGCCTGTCTCATTGTTCACGTGGATTACGGACACGAGTGAGGTCTTGTCATCCACAAGGGACAAAAGGTCCTCTGTGTTTACGCTGCCGTCCGGATTGAGAGCAGCGAAACGGGGCTCTATGCCGCGGTTTCTGAGCTCGCTGGCGCTGTTGTAAACTGCGGAATGCTCTCCCATTGTCGTTACGACATTTCCGCGCTTGCCGCCGCAGAAGATGGCCTGGTTGTCGGACTCGGTTCCGCAGGATGTAAAGGTTATGCTGAATGACCCGCTCCCGGGTATGAGGGCAAGGATTCTTTTCTTCGCTTCCTGGATTTCCAGATTGATTTTATATCCTTCCGCATACAGTGCGGAAGGATTATAAAAGCTGTCCAGTATGTACTTTTGAGCCTTCTCCAGGCACTCCCTGTCCGGGCGTGTCGTGGCGGCGTTATCCATGTATATCATTGGCAGTGTCTTGTATGGATTGTATGCCGTTTTGCAGACATATGTTACAGGTTTATGTGATTAGCCTGCGGCGGCCACAGGGACTGCCGCAAGCAATGTGTGCGTTATATGGGCTTGTGCGATAAAATGAGCTGATTTGAGATAATATGAGCTTGTATGGACTGGCGCAAGTCCGGTGATGCATTCCGGATGTCAGATCTCGATGGTGCCCTCGAATGAAAGCTTTACGGAGCCGTCCAGGGTGACGGAGCCGTCTTCAAGGTATTTGACAAACAGGTCGCCGCCGGCAAGCTTTATGGTGATGATCTCATCCTTGCGGCAGAGGCCGTTCTCGATGGCCGCTAACGCTGAGGCTGCGGCTGCTGTGCCGCAGGCAAGCAGCTCGCCGTTCTCCTTGTCCCAGACACGCTGGCGCAGGGTTACATCGTTGACCACACGCACGAGGTCTATGTATGAGTTGGCTGCAAACAGGCCGGTGTCCAGAAGGCTTTGGCCTATGGTCTCTATGTCCAGCTCCTCTGTCTTGTCGGCAAAGATTACACAGTGAGGATTGCCTACGTTGACGTAGTTAACACTGAAGGTTCCTGCGGATGTGCTGATTTCCGTGCCGGATGCTGCGATGTCGAACACAGGGTGCCCGAGGTTTACGCATACGGAGCTTGCCTTGCCGTTGAACGGAATTACGGAGAGCTCCTTGACGCCCCTGCAGGTCTCTATGGTCATGTTCTCGCCGGCAAAGCCGTTGTCGTAGAGATACTTGGCAACGCAGCGCAGGGGGTTGGCTGCAAAGCCTGCATCCGAGCCGTCTGTGTTGTAGACTTCCATGCGTGCGTCGGCAATGTCGGAGTGGTCTATCATGACGAGGCCATCGCCGCCTATGGCATAGTGACGGTCTGAGAAGTTGATTGCAAGGCTTTCCGGGCAGGTTATCATGCCATCGAAATTATTGAAGAATATGTAGTCGTTTCCGCATGAATGCATCTTGGAGAACTTCAGCTTGAGCTTTTCGGTGCGGAGACGGTTGATGTCCACGAGCTCTGTGTTGAACTGGTTGTAGCGGCCGGCTATGCAGTCTGCAAGGGAGTTTGTCGTGTCCAGGGATGTGAGCACTGTGATGCCCAAAAGGATTGCGTGATGGTGCATCGAGATGTAGTTGGTTATGGACTCGATGTCCGTCTTGCCGGTGTAGACTATGTAGTCTATCTTGCCGTCATCCATGAGCTTGATTATGTCATCATTGCTTGAAAGACGCGCTACGTCCGTGCAGTCTATGCCTATGGAGCGGATGACTTCCGCCGTGCCGTGAGTTGCGTAGAATGTGAAGCCCAGGTCTGCAAACTTCTTGACTATGTTTACGATTTCAAACTTATCCTTGTCATTTACGGTGAAGTAAATGCCGGACGGGTTGGTCTTTGTGGGATGCTTCATGTTGAAGCCGGCTGACACAAGTCCTTTGTACAGGGCCTCTTCTATGGTCTTGCCGACGCCAAGGACCTCTCCTGTGGACTTCATCTCAGGGCCGAGCTGGGAATTGACATCGTTGAGCTTCTCGAATGAGAACACGGGAACCTTGACGGCCATGTACGGCGAGTTGCGGTACAGGCCTGTGCCGTATCCCATCTTCTTGAGCTTTCCGCCCATGATTATCTTTGTGGCAATGTCCACCATAGGCACGCCTGTAACCTTGGAGATGTACGGGATTGTTCGTGAGGCTCTCGGATTCATCTCTATGACGTACAGGTCATTCTGGTATATGAGATACTGGATGTTTACGAGGCCCTTTGTCTTTATGGAAAGCGCCAGGTTTATGGAGATGTCCACGATTTTCTTGAGCATCGTGTCGGAAAGGTTGTAGGGCGGATATACGGCTATGGAGTCGCCGCTGTGCACGCCGGAACGCTCTATGTGCTGCATGATGCCGGGGATAAGGACATCCACGCCGTCTGAGATGGCGTCCACTTCCAGCTCCGTACCCATAAGATACTTGTCGCAGAGGACAGGGTTGTCTATGGGCTGGGCGAGGATGACGTCCATGTAGCGCTCTATGTCATTCTGCGTGAAGGCTATGGTCATGTTCTGGCCGCCTATTACATAGGACGGTCTTAAAAGAACCGGATATCCCAGGGTCTCGGCCGCATGGATGGCCTCGGGCTTTGTCATGACGGTAAGTCCCTTCGGGCGGGCGATGTCAAACTGCTCAAGAAGGTGGTCAAAGCGCTCTCTGTCTTCTGCAAGGTCTACGGAGTCTGCCGGGGTGCCGAGGATACGCACTCCCTTTTTGTCAAGATATCCGCACAGTTTTATGGCCGTCTGGCCGCCGAATGTTATGACTGCGCCGTAAGGCTTCTCCACGTCTATTACGTTCTGGACGTCCTCAGGATTGAGGGCCTCGAAGTACAGCCTGTCTGCCGTGTCAAAGTCCGTGGATACCGTCTCGGGGTTGTTGTTGATGATTATGACTTCATAGCCGAGGTTCTTGAGGGCCCATACGCAGTGCACGGATGAATAGTCGAACTCGATTCCCTGGCCTATGCGGATGGGGCCTGAGCCTATGACTATGACACGCTTTTTCTTGCTCCTGTCCACGAAGGGCTTGGCCTCGTCGTGCTCAATCTCATCGAATGTGGAGTAGAAATACGGGGTCTGGGCCTCGAACTCTGCGCCGCATGTGTCAACCATCTTGAAGACGGCCCTGCGGTGCATGGGAAGCTTGTGGCCGGAGAACCTCTCAAGGTCCCTGTCCAAAAAGCCCAGGCGCTTGCCGCGCATGTACTGCTCGCGGGTGAGCCCCTTTCCGTTCCGGCCCTGGACTGTTATCTCCTTTTCGAAGTCCGCAAGGTTCTTGAGCTTGGACAAGAACCATTCATCTATCTTTGTAATTCTGTATATCTCTTCAAAAGGTATGCCGCGCTTTATTGCCTGGAAGACTACGAAGATTCTCTCATCCGTCATCTCCTTGAGCTTGTCATGAATCTCTTCATCCGTGAGCTCCTCAAGCTTTGGCATGTTCATGGTGGAAAGCGAAATCTCTGCACCGCGGACGGCCTTCATCATGGCCATCTCGAAGCTGGTGCCAATGGCCATGACCTCTCCCGTGGCCTTCATCCTGGAGCCTAAGTTGTGCTTTGCGTACAGGAACTTGTCGAAGGGCCACTTGGGAAGCTTTACGACCACGTAGTCCAGCGTGGGCTCGAAGCATGCGTATGTCTTGCCGGTCACATCATTCTTGATCTCATCAAGGGTGTATCCGAGGGCAATCTTTGTGGCAACCTTGGCAATAGGGTATCCTGTCGCCTTGGATGCAAGGGCCGATGAACGCGATACACGGGGGTTGACCTCTATTACGGAGTATCTGAAGGAATCCGGGTCAAGGGCAAACTGCACGTTGCAGCCGCCGGCTATCTTGAGCTCTGTTATGATCTTCAGGGCTGCGGTACGCAGCATCTGGTACTCCTTGTCTGACAGGGTAACCGCAGGCGCAATGACTATGGAGTCTCCTGTGTGGATGCCTACAGGGTCAATGTTCTCCATGGAGCAGACGGTAAGCACGTTGCCGGCGCTGTCACGAAGGACCTCGAACTCTATCTCCTTCCATCCGCCTATGTACTTCTCTATGAGCACCTGGGTTATGGGGGAAAGCATGAGGCCGTTGTGGGCGATCAGGCGCAGCTCTTCCTCGTCATAGGCAACTCCGCCGCCGGCTCCGCCCAGGGTGTATGCCGGGCGCACGATTACGGGATAGCCGCCTATGCGCTCTGCAACCTCCACGCACTCATCCACTGTGTACGCAATGTCTGAGGGCACGACCGGCTGGTCTATCTTCTGCATGGTCTCCTTGAAGAGCTCACGGTCCTCGGCGCGGTCTATGGCGTCCAGGTTGACGCCTATGAGCTTTACGCCGTGCTCGTCAAGGAACCCGGATTTTGCAAGCTGGCAGCCGAGGGTCAGGCCCGTCTGGCCGCCGAGGCCGGCAAGGACAGAGTCCGGCTTCTCCTTGAGGATTATGCGCTTTAAGGTGTCCGTTGTAAGCGGCTCCAGATAGATCTCGTCAGCCAAAGCCGAGTCGGTCATAATCGTCGCGGGGTTGGAGTTGCAAAGGACAACGTCTATCCCCTCGTTTTTGAGTACTCTGCAAGCCTGTGTTCCTGCATAGTCGAATTCGGCTGCCTGTCCTATCACTATCGGCCCGGAGCCTATGACAAGCACCTTCTTGATATCATCTCTCTTAGGCATTGTATTTCCTCTCTTTCACGTTCTTCAAAAATCTGTCAAACAGGAAGTTGGCATCCTCAGGGCCGGCGCAGGCCTCGGGATGGAACTGCACCGTGAAGGCATTGATGTCAGGGTAGTCGAAGCCCTCGCATGTGCCGTCATTGGCATTGATGTAGCTCAGCTGCCCTATGCCCTTGAGGCTGTCCGAGATTACCTCGTAGCCATGATTCTGGCTGGATATGTAAACGTTTCCTGTCTTCAGATTGCGCACGGGCTGGTTGGAGCCCCTGTGGCCGTACTTCATCTTTTTGGTCTGCCCGCCCATTGCAAGGGCGAAGATCTGGTGCCCTAAGCAGATGCCGAAGATGGGGAGCTTGCCCGCGCACTTGGCTACCTCTGCAATCAGCGGCTGGTTCTCCGCGGGGTCTCCGGGGCCGTTGGTAAGCATCAGGCCGGCCGGGTTGAGCTCCAGGATCTGCTCTGCCGTCCAGAAGGCAGGCACCTTGATGCAGTAGCATCCGCGCTTCACAAGCTCACGCGTGATGTTGTTCTTTGCGCCGAAGTCCCATACCACTATCTTAAGGCCCTCAGGGTCCCCGTAGTATTCAGGCTCCTGGATTGTCACCGAGTTTATGGCATTCGTAATGACGTAGTCATTCACCGCAGTGAAGTCCTTCAGGGGCTTTGAGGTTATGGCTGCGTTCATGACACCTGTCTCGCGGACTATCTTTGTAAGCTCACGGGTGTCTATGCCGTAGATGCCTATGATGCCGTTGTCCTTGAGGAACTGCTCTATGGTCTCTTCGCATCTGAAGTTGGAAGGCTCATCGCACTTCTCCCTCACGATGTATGCGGATACCCAGGGCTTCTTGCTTTCGGTGTCAGGGCTTATAAATCCGTAGTTTCCTATAAGAGGGAACGTCTGGGTCACTATCTGCCCGTAGTAGCTGGGGTCTGTGAGCGTCTCTATGTATCCGGTCATTCCGGTGGTGAAGACCAGCTCCCCGATCTTCTCCCCGTCTGCTCCGAATCTGTGGCCCACAAACTGCTTGCCGTTCTGTAAAGTTAAATAAACTCTGCTGCTTTTCATTTATATAAATCCTTAGAATTATAGTCTCAGTAATGCTCTCTCTGAAGCGGCCGTAACCTTCCGCGCCTTTGGCCCGCTGCAGCCCTTTAAGCGGGCTCCCTGAACCTGTATTATATGACTTGCTTCTGCAATCCGCAAGGCAGGCGGCACATATGGCATTTTACACTTCCCGTACTGCTCCTGCGGCCCTGCATGCTGCAGCCCTGCGTCTTGCGGCCCTGCGTCTTGCGGCCCTGC
>JAJPYR010000077.1:0-104353 GCA_021204825.1 Clostridia bacterium
GTCCTTATGTCTGTCTCAGCAAAAACTCGCACATACAGCACTTTTGCGCACATACAGCGCCTGTGCGCACTTATGCGCATCACTGTTTAAGTATGGTAAGGGGTGCAAGGGCTGCGGAGAGTTCCTTCACTCCCTGCTTGTCAAAAGCCACATAGAGCGAGTTGCCCTTCACGGATATAACCGTCCCCGCGCCGAACTTGGGATGCAGAACCTTCATGCCTGCATAATACGTCTTAGGCTCATTGGAGGCATCCGCACTGCTCTTTGTTCCGGTGCCGTACTTCGCCCCGCCGGATAAGCCTGCGCTGCCGGATGAGACGGACTGTGTTCCTCTGTCTGAATGCCCGCTGCCGGAAGGCACGCCGCCTGAAGATGCTCCGGGCTTGTACCCTCTGTATGAATCATGCCCGTATGAAGAGCCGCTGCCGGACGCAGAGCCCCCGGATGAAGACTTTCCGTACGAGTCCCCGTATCCGGAGCCGCTGAACGGATCATTGCCGTATGACGAGCCCCCGTGCCGGGAGCCTTCGTTCATGCTGTACGGGCCGCCGTATGTGTTGCCGTACGGGTCTGAGCTGGTGTAGCCGAAGCCCCCCTGCACATAGTTGCCGCGGCGTTTAAAGAGTCCAAGCTCAGCGGAGAGCTCCTCCAGAAAGCGTGAAGGCAGGGAAATGTCCCTGTGGCCGTACAGATATCTGGAGCGTGAGCGGGTGAAATACAGGTTCTCTTTGGCACGGGTTATGGCCACGTACATGAGCCTGCGCTCCTCCTCCATGTCCGCCCTGGCATCCAAGGCCCTGGATGTGGGGAAGATGCCGTCTTCAAGGCCGCATATGATGACGTTGCGGAACTCGAGGCCCTTGACCGCATGGATTGTGGCAAGGGTGACGTAGTCCGAGTCATCCATCTCGTCCAAGTCTGTGGACAGGGTTACCTGCGTGAGGTACTCATCCACATTGGCTCCCGGGTTGAGACGGGAATAGTCATCCACAGAGGCAAGGAACTCGTTCAGATTGGCGAGCTTCGCATCCCCTTCATCCGTGTGGTCATCATAAGCCGAGCGCAGGTTCGTTGACTCCATTATGTCGCGGGCAAGCTCGTTGACAGGAGTGTCCAGCGAGGATATGACCAGCCTTTTGAGCATTGCAACAAACTCTGTGAGCTTCTTTTTGGTGCCTGCAGGCAGGGCAAGATGCCCGCAGTCGCATGCGGCATCGTACATGGAGAGGCCCATCTGGACGGAGTACTCCCTCATGATCTCAAGTGTGCGGGCCCCTATGCCCCTCTTTGGAACGTTTATGATGCGTTCAAAGGCTTCGTTGTCGAATGGGTTGGCTATTATCTGGAAATAGGCCAGGATATCCTTTATCTCGCGCCTCTCAAAGAATCTGAAGCCGCCGAACACCTTGTACGGTATGCCGTACTTGGTAAACTCCTGCTCATATGCGCGCGTTAAGGCGTTTATGCGCATAAGGACGGCGAAGTCAGAGTACTTCCCGCCGTCATTCACCCACTTCTGTATCTCACGCGCGGCAAAAAGGGCCTCGCCCACTTCCTCATCCGCCTCGAAGTACACGGGCCTGGTGCCAGCTCCTGCCTCTGTCCAGAGCTTCTTCCCGTGGCGGCTCTCGTTGTTCTTTATGATTACGTTGGCAAGGTTGAGTATGTTGCCTGTGGAGCGGTAATTGCGCTCCAGCATGTATATCTTGGCCTTGGGGAAATCCTTGTCAAAGGACAGTATGTTCTTGATCTCAGCCCCGCGCCAGCCGTATATGGACTGGTCATCATCGCCCACGGCGAATATGTTGCCGTGAACGCTTGCCAGCATCTTTATTATGTCATACTGCACTGCGTTGGTGTCCTGGAACTCGTCCACCATTATGTACCTGAACTTGTCCGAGAGATACTCCCTCGTGTCCGGGCTGGACCTCAAAAGTTTCCTCGTGCGCATGAGAAGGTCATCAAAGTCCAGGGCGTTGTTCTCCTCAAGGTGCCTGCAGTACCTCTCATACACTTCCGTTATCTCATCTATGTTGTCCTCACGGGCGTACTTCACGGCATACTGGTCCGGCTCAAGGCCCAGCATCTTTGCGTTGGGGATATGGTACTTGGCGTCCTTCAGGAGTTTCTCCTCGTCCTTGCTCCCCGTCTCCTTCACGGACTTCTTTATTACGTTGTTCCTCTCCACTTCGCTGTATATGGAGAAGTTGCTCTTTATGCCTGCCTCCTCCGGGAAGTCCCTCAAAATCTTCACGCACATGGAGTGTATGGTGCATATCCAGCGTCCTTCGTTGTATGAGAAATAGCGGCCCAAAAGCTTTTGGAGCCTCTCCCTCATCTCCCCTGCGGCTTTGTTGGTGAAGGTTATGCAAAGCATCTGGGACAGGTCTGCCCTGCCCTCACGGAGTATGTATGCAGCCCTGGACGTGAGCACCCTGGTCTTGCCGCTGCCTGCCCCTGCAAGCACCAGCACAGCGCCCTCCGTGTCCATGACCGGTTTTATCTGTTCTTCATTCAGTCTGTCCAAAAGCTTGTCCATCTTATTCCACACGCGCATGCCATCTGAACATGCGCCTTCATAAAGGGTCTATATAAATGATTATACCCGCTTTCAGGGCTCTTTAAACACGAATCAGCCAAGTTTATGAAAAAATCTCAGGATTTTTTCTATCCAGCCCCCTGGACATAAAGCAAATCCGCAGAATATGTATGCCGAACGGCCTTCCGCACAGCTGTCCTGCGGCCCTGGAGCCCGCCTTCCCTTTATACTGTATTATTATACCAAAACGGGCTGGAATTGTCATTCCTTTGGAAGTGCATTGCGGCCCCCTCCGGGGCAAAATTTTGCGCAACAAAAAACCGCTCCTAAAAAGGAACGGCTTTTGTATCAGATTAGTTGCGGATGCGCTTTCTTGCAGCCTCGGCCTTCTTGCGGCGCTTTACTGCGGGAGACTCGTAGAACTCCTTCTTGCGCATGTCAGCAAGGATGCCGTCACGGGAAACCTTCCTCTTGAAACGGCGGAGTGCGTTTTCAACGGACTCATTGTCACCCACTTTGATGGATGTCGGCATATCTTCTCACCCCCTTGCTGTGCCTGAAGCTTAGTATTTGCTCTCGAAAGCTTTTAAAGTATAACAAACGGCGTTTTTAAAGTCAAACGATTATTGCCTTCAAATCCGGGCAATTTTTGCCCCCCTGAAGTGGAAAGGTAAATTCCGGTTTGACGGCAGTTTTTCTGCCGCCGGGGTCTGCCTGCCGGATCAGGACTGCTGCTCCACGGGCTCTTTTCTCTCAGTGCCGTCCGGTATGGGCATGCGGTCCGTATGCTTTCTGGAAAGGACCCGTGTTATGTACACTACGATGACAGCGGCCACAATGAATGTGAGGCCGTCCGCTATGGGCATGAAGTAGAAGACTGCGGCAAGGCCTAAGTTCATGGGGAAAGCAAGAAGAAGCACGCCGCCTACGCCGAAGAGTATCTCACGGACAAGGGATACGATTGTGGAGAGCCATGAGCGGCCGAGGGCCTGCAGATAGATGATGACGCCCTTGTTGACGCATGCCAGAACGGTGAATGCCATGAACCACTTTATGCAGTTAATGCCGAAACTCTGGTACTGGGCCTGGTAGTCCGCAAGGTCTGTTACTGCCGGGTCCAGAGTGGTTCCGGCGCCGAAGACCGCAAGAAGCTGCGAAGGAAGCAGCTCAAAGAGCAGGGTGAAGACAGCACCCACCACTGCCTCCGTAATTATCATCATGAAGAGAAGCTTCTTGGCCCTGTCCTTCCGCCCGGCGCCTATGTTGTATCCTACGATTGGTATGCACCCTGCGGAGATGCCCACGGCTACTGAGATGACTATCTGGAAGTACTTCATGACTATTCCAACGACAGCCTGCGGGATGTCCGTGTATCCGGCCTGGCCGTACACTTCGTCCGCCTGCCCGCAAATGTTGCAGACCTGCAGAACGGCCATCATGGAGAACACCACGGATATCTGCACAAGGAAGCTGGGGATGCCCATGACCAAAGAGTGGCCTATGGTCTTGGGAGCGGGCCTGAAGCTGCTTTTATGAAGCTTTACGGCCTTCATGCGGAAGAGATAGACAAGGGCCAGAATGGCGGCTGCTATCTGTCCTATGATGGTAGCGAGGGCTGCGCCGGTCATGCCCATCTGAAGTGGATATATGAAGACGTAGTCTAAGACAATGTTGATGACCGCGCCGGAAACGAGGGTTACCATGGCGTACGTGGGGCTGCCGTCTGAACGGATTACAGGGTTCATTGCCTGGCCGAACATGTAGAACGGTATGCCTATGGCTATCCAGAACAGGTACTCCTGAGCAAGGGGATATGACTCTGCGTCCGGGTTTGCACCGAAGAGGCTTAGAAGGGCCTTGGGGATGAGCAGATACAGGGCCATAAGGATTACGCCTATGATGACCACAAGGATTACGGAGTTGGCTATGTTCCTGTGGGCGTCATCCGGCTTGTTGCTTCCTAAGCTTATGCTTACGAACGTGCAGCAGCCGTCTCCTATCATGGTGGCGATTGCCAGGGCCACTACGGTAAGAGGGAACACGAGTGAGTTGGCGGTGTTTCCTGCGGTGCCGAGATAGTCTGCGTTGCCTATGAAAATCTGGTCCACGATGTTGTACAGGGCGCCTACAAGCAGCGATATTATGCACGGAATGGCGAACTTAACCATGAGCTTTCCAAGCTTCTCCGTGGCCATGAACCCGTTGGCGTTTCCGGGCACCTGTGCAGTCCCCTCAGGCTCTGCGGGCGCTGTTTCCTTCATCTCATCTTCCATATTCATACCTCTTGTATGATTCATCGCATGATCTGCGCCCGTCAAAAAAAGAGCGCGGCGGCGCTCTTTTCTTCCAATATTAAAGGGCGCTGCATGTAGTGTATTGTAACCGCAGGCAGTACCCTGTTTGTATCGTACATATTCAAGTTTTAACAGCCCGTATTTTACCTTTCCAGGCGGAAAAAGTCAAATGAATGAACGCGCCGGAAATATTGTCATTCTGCACAAAAACACACTCACACATTCCATGTTCTGTATGTCTGGAACCAATCCGTGTCCTTCAGCTTCGTGTAACTGTTGGAGCAGTACAGCTTGAAGACTCCGTTCTCCATATAGAAAATCATGTTGCCGTTCAGAAGCTCGTATCCGCCAAAGGACTGGGATGCGAATTTGTCCGTTGAGGCATCATAATCCGAGAGCCCTGTGGCTATGGTTGGAATGAAGATATTGTCCGTATACGGGGCTATATGGTCTATGGCAGCCTGCGTTGGGAATGTGTTGAGATTGTTTACGGTGTACTCCGTAGTCCCGCAACAGCAGTAGACGGCCACGTTCTTGGGCTGTACGGCATCCATGAGAGCCTGCGTTGAAGACGTCTTGCTTCCGTGATGCCCCGCCTTGTACAGGTCCACACCCTGCGGAAGAATGTTATACTCCGTCCGGTATGCGGCCGGCACGTTCTGGTAATACTCCACCATCTTCTCTTCGCCATCTTCCTCCAGGTCCCCGGTGAAAAGGAAGTTCCTGTTGCCGGAATCCGTTTCCTCCGTGAAGAGAGTCACCACGGAGCAGTTGTTTTCATCCGAAGGCTTGTTGAAGTAATAGTAGTTGTACAGGATGTTCATGGAGATGGTCCCGGCGTCATTCAGGTAATACTGCCGCTTAGCTCCGTCTGTCTCTTCATAGCACTGATCTGCAGTGTACACGGCAGTGCCCTCTGCCTCCACTCTCTCAACGCCTGCCATGAAATTGGAATAGAGGGTTGTGGTCTTGGTGGTCTGTCCGGGGATTATTATGGTGCCTATTGTAAAGGCGTCATCATACAGAAGGCCGTTATATGAGCCGCCGCTCTTGCTGCCCACAAAGGCCTCTATGTGGTCCTGGTCCCCGTGTGTTGCAATGACGTAATCCAGCACCCCGTCCGTGCAGTACTGGCCTATGTATGCCTCTATTGTGCTCACGCAGGCAGCCCTTGCGCCGGCGTCTATGAGAACTTCAGTGTTGCCGCACTTTATGAGGATGCAGTCTCCGGTGTACTTGGTGCCAAGGTCAAAGAAATGGAATGAGATGTCTGCCGTGGAGACATCTGCTATGTCTCCCTCATAGAGGTCATGGCCAAGCGATGCGGCTTCCGCAGCATTGGGATTATAGCCGCATATGATGCATACGCCGTCATCGCCGTATACGTGCTCCCCTGTAGCGGGGATGACCTCCGTCTCTGTCTGTCCGCAGACGCTGCAGGTACGAATCTCATAGCCGTCTGCTCCGCAGGTGGCTTCTGTAATGTCCCAGTCTCCCCAGGTGTGGTTTCCGGTGGCAAGGATGGTCTCCGTCTGCACTGCGCTGCATACAGAGCAGGTACGCGTTCTGCTGCCGTCTGTGCCGCAGGTTGCCTCTAAAGTTACAGTCCACTCTCCCCAGCTGTGCTGGCCGGTGGCGTTCAGGGTTTGTGTCTGTTCCTGCCCGCATACGGTGCAGGTGCGAATCTCATAGCCGTCTGCCCCGCAGGTGTTCTGCTCCGTTACTGTCCAGTCTGTCCAGGTATGGTTGCCGGTGGCGGAGTCCGTGCGGACCTCCACTTCGCCGCACCAGGTGCACTCGCGGGTGCTGGTGCCGCTCGTGCCGCAGGTGGCCTCGGTCTCGGTCTCCCACTCGGTCCAGTTGTGGCCGCCTATGCCCAGGTAATTGTGGTATATGTCCGGTCTTAAGCAGTACAGGACCGCGAGGGCCGCTATGATTATGACCAGTATGATAATAATTACGGCAAGGAGAATCTTCCCTCCCCTTGCCGTCTTTCTGCTGTTTCTGTTTGCCATGTATTTCTGTGTTTTTTATGGTGTGTATTGCTGCGGACGGTCTTTGTCCGGGGCCGGAATCGGGATCAGAGCTTCTCCAGAGCATGTATCTGGGAGAGGATCTTCTCTCGCATGGCGAGATACTTGTCCAGCTTCTCGCGCTCTGCATCAACGAGCTTCTTGGGAGCTTTGCTTATGAAGCCCTGGTTGTTGAGCTTTCCGTCCGCGCGGGCTATCTCGGATGTCACCTTGTCCAGCTCTCCGTTGAGGCGCTCAAGCTCGGAATCCTTGTCCACAAGGTCTCCCATAGGGATGTAAACGGTGCCTATATGCAGCACTTTGGTCACACAGTTCTCGGGGGCTGAATCCGCGGAAGGGATGTAGATGAGCTCTTTGGCGCCGGCAAGCTTTAAAATGCTGTCCGTATTGGCAGATATCAGGCGCTTGCTCTCTGTAACAACGTACATGGAGACTTTGCGTGAGGGCGGGCATCCGCAGTCCGTCTTGACAGCCCTGACTGCCGTAATGATGTCCATTATCCCGCGGAAGGCATCCGCGTCCTTGCGGTATGTGAGCCTGGAGTTGTATCTCGGATACTCTTTGGTCATTATGGACCCTTCTGTTCCGGGAAGGCTGCGGTATATCTCGTCCGTTATGAACGGTATGAACGGATGCAGAAGGCGCAGGGCGCTGTCCAGGACGTATACGAGGACGGAGGCCTGCTCTGACTGGCGGTCTGTCTTCAGGACAGGCTTTGCGAGCTCTATGTACCAGTCGCAGAAATCGGACCACATGAAATCGTAGAGAATCTGGCATGCCACGCCAAGCTCATACTTGTTGAGCGCAAGCGTCACGTCACGGATCACGGACTGCAGGCGGGATATAATCCACTTGTCCGCAGAGGCCAGGCGGAATGATGATATGGGCTTTATCTCCGCTCCCTCGCAGTTCATTATGACGAACCTGCTGGCGTTCCAGATTTTGTTCATGAAGTTGCGGCATGACTCAACCTTGGCATCCGAGTACCTTGTGTCGTTTCCCGGGGATACTCCCATCATGAGGGAGAACCTTAAGGAATCCGCGCCGTACTTGTCAATGACCTCCAGAGGGTCCACGCCGTTGCCCAGGGATTTGGACATCTTGCGGCCCTTTTCATCACGGACAAGCCCGTGCAGAAGGACATCGCGGAAAGGAACCTTGCGCATGTGCTCCAGGCCGGAGAATATCATCCTTGCCACCCAGAAGAATATGATGTCATATCCCGTAACCAGAACGTCTGTGGGATAGAAATACTCAAGGTCGGATGTGTCATCCGGATATCCCAGTGTGGAGAAAGGCCACAGGGCGGATGAGAACCAGGTGTCCAGGACGTCCTCGTCCTGCACTATGTTTTTGGAGCCGCACTCGGGGCAGCAGTCAGGGTCCTGCTTTGCGCAGATTTCCGCGCCGCAGTCCTGGCAGTACCAGACAGGGATTCTGTGCCCCCACCAGAGCTGCCTGGAGATGCACCAGTCCTTGACATTCTCCATCCAGTTGTAATAAATCTTGGCAAAACGCTCCGGTATGAAGGAAACCTTTCTGTATGTTACCGCATGAATCGCAGGGCCTGCGAGGGGCTCCATCTTGACGAACCACTGGCGGGAGACCATGGGCTCCACTGTTGAATGGCACCTGTAGCAGTGGCCCACGTTGTGCTTGTGGGGCTCCACGGATGCAAGGTATCCGCCCTCTTCCAGGTCCTTTACGAGGTTCTTCCTGCAGACGTAGCGGTCCTGGCCGGCATACTTTCCGGCATTCTCATTCATGGTGCCGTCATTGTTCATGACGCATACCTGCGGAAGGTTGTGCCTGAGGCCCACCTCAAAGTCATTGGGGTCATGGGCGGGCGTAATCTTGACGCACCCGGTTCCGAACTCCATGTCCGCATGCTCATCCGCAACAACAGGGATGGGCTTGCTGACTATGGGAAGTATTACGTTCCTGCCTATGTACTGCTGGTATCTGGGGTCATTGGGGTTTACGGCAACGGCAGTGTCTCCGAACATTGTCTCGGGCCTTGTTGTGGCAACTTCAAGATATGCTCCGGAGCCGTCCTCAAGGAAGTAACGGATATGCCAGAAATGGCCGTCTTCCTCCTCATACTCCACTTCGGCGTCCGATATGGCCGTCTGGCAGGTAGGGCACCAGTTTATGATTCTGTTGCCCCTGTATATAAGTCCCTTGTTGTACAGGTTTACGAAGACCTCGCGCACGGCCTTGGAGCGCTTCTCGTCCATCGTGAACGCAAGGCGGGACCAGTCGCATGAGCAGCCCAGCTTGCGTATCTGGCTGCAGATGCGGTTTTCATACTTGTCCTTCCACTCCCAGGCGCGCTCCAGGAACTTCTCGCGGCCGAGCATCTCCTTCGTGAGGCCCTCGCCCTTGAGCATGTCCACGACCTTCACTTCCGTGGCAATGGAAGCATGGTCCGTGCCGGGAAGCCACAGGGTGCAGTATCCCTGCATTCTCTTGAAACGGACTATGGTGTCCTGCAAGGTGTCATCCATAGCATGCCCCATGTGCAGCTGGCCCGTAACGTTGGGCGGGGGCATTATAACGGTGAAGGGCACCTTGCTGTCATCCCTTACAGCCGTGAAATATCCGTTCTCTTCCCAGTCCCTGTACAGTCTGTCCTCAAAGTCCTTGGGTGAATAAGTCTTCTCCATCATGATACGTCTTCTCTCGCGCTTTTTATCGCCTGCTCCTAAGGCTTTTGTCTCCGGTCTTTCCCCGCAAATAACTTGCCTACAATTATATGCCCTATCCCTTCGTATGTCAAACGTAACAGGCGGCGCAAAAGTGCCAATTGCGTCAAAAAATCCGCCTCTGAGACACCTCCCTCACGGTCCGTCCAGAGCCCGCAGGGCACAATAAAACCGCCCCGAAGGAGCGGCTGCCGGTTCCAAAATATGCCGTATATGTGCTCAAAACGAGCATATATGCTATATGAGCGAGATGGCTATGGCCCTTCTGCCCTCGTACAGGTTTATGTGCGTCATGCCGTGGGATATGAGGAAGTCCTCCGCAGCCTGCGCCCCCCTCTGGAAATCCGCAGCCTTGTGGGCATCGCTGCCGTACGTGAAGTCCTCCCCGCCCAGCTCTATGTACCTGTCCAGTATGGAGACATCCGTGACAAACGGCCCCTCAAGGCCCTTGCAGGATGCGTTGAGCTCCAGGCTTATATGCCTCTCGATAAGGGCCTTCAGTATCCTGTCTATCCTGTCCGGGAACTCTTCGTACGTGAGCTTCCTGTCTTCATACGGCGCATACCTTGCCACATATCCAAGGTGCCCCAAGATATGGAAGTTTATGCCGCAGGTTATGCTGTCATACACGGCATCCAAATACTTGCCGTACGCCTGCTCCTTCGTGAGGCCCTTGTAGAATTCCGGGAAGTAGCAGTCCCCGCGCCCCTTCAGCGTATGCACGCTCATTATTATGAAGTCCAGGGGGAGCTTCTCTATCTCTCTGTATTTCTTCACTGCCTTGGCCCTGTATCCCAGCTCCACCCCCTTGAAGATCTTTACCGGAGAGTGCTCCAGCATCCTGTCTATCTCCGCAATGAAACCCTGCATGTCCGCAAGCTGCCCTTTCTCCCCGTCCAGAAAGGCGTCATAATCATAATGCTCCGCAAACCCCAGGGACACTTCCCCGCAGTTTATGGCCGCCCGGATGTAGCTGGCAGGCTCCTCCTCGCTGTCAAACGAGTATCTGGTATGTATGTGCATGTCTGTCATGGCTCTCTCTCCCGCGCCTTTCTTCCGGCTGTATGTGAAGAGTATACCATACACCTTCCATATAAAGCAACAGGCATATGCCCTTGCGGCTGTCACGAATTTATATGACAGAAAACGATTTAAAAAAGCTTTTAAAACAAAAAAACTGCCTGCTTCACCCAGACAGTTTAATGATAGTATTCATCAGTCACCACATTCATATGGAAGGCCTTCTATAATTTCACTCGCCCATAAACACTCGCTTCCTGGAATTCTGGTTTGGTCATTTACCACAACTCCACTTGCAATTTCTGCAACACACTTAAGTGATTGCGTATTGTCGTAAATGTAAACGCACTCACAGTATGGAATGACCTTTTTTAGATTTTTAACTGACAAAGAAAACCTTCTTTCTATTGTTGCCTCAGAAACTCCATGACCACCATTTGCCACACGGGCAGCAACCCTTTCTGCTGCAATATTTGGTGATGCGACTCCTACATAAAGAATAATAATGCTATAGCCTAAATCCTTGGCTCTACGTACCGATTTCATGATGGTTGAACCGCAAAGAGTAGTCTCCTGATTGCATGACTCGCCGTTGGCAAAGCACGCATCTAAGCGCCGTAGAACTTCTTTCCCTGCAGCGATTTGAGCTCCAACACTACGCCAATCTAACCCCATCTCCTTGACTATTTCATCCGAATTAAGCCTTATACCTGTTGTGAGTTCCTGTATTCTGGCATTTGAAGTCTTGTATAATGTGCTTTTACCAGCGCCATTAGCCCCCGCGATAATTGTATATTGCTTCTTAGTACACACCCTGCTTCACCAGTTCCCTTTGTATCTGTCCAAGAATACAGTTATATATTGTCGTATATACTTCTTTCTCATCATTATTTCTGGCTGTCTTAATAAGCTCTGAAAGCTCAAACGGGGACAGCGGGGCATCATATATGGTCTCTACGGCCTGTCTCAATATTTCCACTTTAGTCATATGTATACTCCTTTCCTATAGGTAACTAATATGAAGTTTCCAAAGTAACAACGAACAATCAAACCTCTTTTAATATTGTACCCGCTCGACACAAAAAGTCAAGTGTCCTGTTGCTGATGAACCTCTGTGCAAAACGATAAAACGGAGCCCGATTATTGCAACTTGTCCTGTTTTGCAGCCCCGGAGCGAAGTTTGCCTAAGTACTTGTTGACACTTTGCGCCCGGATTTGCTAAAATGCAGGCAACTATGGAAAAAGAAAATGAGCAGCAGGCACAGCAGGAGCCGCCTAGGAATGAACGCCGCGGGCTCATCACAGCCCTTACTATAATCCTTTCCGTGATCCTTGCGGTCATAATATTCATGGTTGTCTGGTACTGGGGGGACTCATATCCGGACCTTTCGGAGTTCAGGGAATCCATTGCCATACAGGGCCTGGATGAGGGCGCAACGCCTGCCGGGATTGAAGTCTTCAAGCCCACTGCAGGAAACTATTCCTCAGAAGAGATGTACTTCGTTGCGGCCAATATGAAGGACGGCACTTCCAGGATATACGTAACGGGCAAGTCACACGGCTATTACGGCTGCGTAACCCTTGCGGATGAGAACGGCGAACCCTTCACGGAAGGCATAAACGGCATAGCACTGGACA
The DNA here is from genome assembly GCA_021204825.1 of Clostridia bacterium. Classification (GTDB taxonomy): domain Bacteria; phylum Bacillota; class Clostridia; order Christensenellales; family Borkfalkiaceae; genus Coproplasma. Next base: position 12,230 of record JAJPYR010000077.1, read on the forward strand.
ATTATACCATGTGGGTGGCCTCAGGCACCACCATCTATGTAGACCACAGCACATCCAACAACGGCGTTGTCAATGACATCATCAGCAAGGCCATAGCCAACGAGGCATACCTCAACCCCGCAGAGGATGAGGATGCAGAGGATGCCGCAGATGATTCTGCGGATGAAGAGGCCGAAGAAGAGGCTGAGGAATATGAGATGCAGTCTGTGGAGTTCACAGGCTCCTTTGCAGCCAACTGCAATGCGGACTTCATCTTCCTGTATTACGGCACATCCACCAACTACCTCTATGTTGGCGAGACCAGGTCTTCCAAGGACACAACCCGCCAGGTTGCAACGGCCAGCGGAGACACCAACAGCGCCATAATGCTTGCATACCAGGAGAGCACGGGAGCAGCGTACGGGCTTGTGAACCTCTCGGATACATATGACGCAGACGGCAACGAGGTTGCCGCCCCGAAAATCTCCTCCATGTACTGCATCCCGGACAGCATAACCGGTGCGGCAGTTACGGACTCCGCAGGGACCAATGAGCTTGCTCTTATTCAGAGCAACGGCTACGTATCCTCCACAATGAAGGTGTATGACTTCTCCAGCTCCGGCGTAAAAAAGAGCAGCATGACATATGCCAATATGTACGGCAGCTCCTTCAGATTTGACGGCCTGTACGGAAAGGCCGGAAGCGCATACACAGACGGCACCATAAAGGTATATACGGCAGACAGCGGGTATCTGGATTATGAGTACACTCTCCCTGCACTCGCAGGCGAGCTTGCCGTAGGCTCCGATGACGAGACCATATTCGTTCTCTTCAAGTCCGGTGCGTCCGGATACAAGGCCCTTGTGCGCCAGATTGTGAGGGACGTGTACAAAATAGACCTTCCCGGCAAGGACTGATCAGCGCTAACTTAATCTCATTTAAAAAGGACTCTCTCCGGAGAGTCCTTTTCTGTATGCCTGAAGAGGCTTATATGCGGGTTATAGCGGTTTTAAGCCGCCTTGCAAGGGGCTGCCCTTACTTGCAGAAGGCCACGCAGGCCTCATACAGGGAGTATACGTCCGCCTTGGAGATAAGCTCGTAGGGGGCGTGCATGGAAAGCACGGGGACGCCTATGTCCACTGTATCTATGCCGAGGTTGGCTATGTACATGGCAACCGTTCCGCCGCCGCCCATGTCTATGGCTCCCAGCTCTCCCGTCTGCCAGATGACCCCATTGGCGTCAAAGGTGTCGCGGATGAAGCCCATGTATTCTGCAGGGGCATCGTTTGTGGAGGACTTGCCGCGGGCTCCTGTGTACTTGGAGACAGCCGCTCCGCAGGAGACGTATGCAGAGTTGCGGCTCTCGAAAGCGTTGGGATATGTGGGGTCATAGCCTGCCGTAACGTCTGCGGAGATGCACTTGGAATGATAGCGGACCTCTATGGGATTGGCGCCGAAAGAGGCTGCTATGGTGTCTATGACATCATTTATGACCTTGCTCTGCATGCCTGTGGTGCCCTCGCTGCCCGTCTCTTCCTTGTCTGCAAAGACTGCCATTACGGTATGAGGGGACTCACAGTCCAGCACGGCGCGCATCTCGGGGTATGCGCAGACCTTGTCATCATGGCCGTATGCGAATATGAGCGCCCTGTCCAGGCCTATGTCCCTTGCCTTGCCTGCAGGCACGAGGCACAGCTCCGAGCACTGGAAGTCTATCTCCGTCATGCCGTACTTCTCGTTGAGAAGCTTCAATATGGCGTCCTTCACCTTGCCTTTCTTGTCCTTGTCCTTGCCCTCTTCATCCTCTGAGGAGTCACCTTTAAGGGGCAGCGCGCCTATGACCGCATTGAGGCTCTCTCCCTCTATTGCCTTTGATGTGGGCTTGGAATTCTGCTCACCGGAAAGGTGCGGCAGAAGGTCCGTTATGTAGAATACGGGGTCTCCCTCCTCATCTCCGATGTTGACCTCTTTCTTCTCCCCGCCGGGAAGCATTACAACGCCCTGGAGCGCCATGGGGATTGTGGTCCACTGGTACTTCTTTATGCCGCCGTAATAGTGGGTCTTGAGGTAGCAGAGCCCGTCTTTCTCATACAGCGGATTGGGCTTCAAATCCAGCCTGGGGGAGTCCACATGGGCCACCATGATGCGTATGCCGTCCTTCGACACATCCTCTGTGCCCACACGGATAAGGAATATGTTCTTGCCGCGGTTTATGAAGTATCTCTTGTCCCCGGCCTTCAGCTTCTCGCCGAAGGAGAACGGCCTGAACCCTGCGGCCACAGCCTGCCTCTCTGCTTCCGCAGAGGCTCCGCGCTCCGTCTTGGAGACGTTCAAAAACGCCTTGTAACCCTCTGCAAACGCGTATATGTCGGCCATTTTGGCCTCGTCCGCCTCTTCATATATGTTCTTTCTCTTGTACTTTAAATCCATGCCGGCCTCCCATAAAAGCCCTTGAAGGGCTCCCTTTCTTTCGCGGACAATTATAGTGTCCTGCTGCGGGAAAGTCAAGTGACGCAAAACCTGGCAGGGAGTCTTCAGACGTCTTCATTCAGACGGTCCTTCCAGGTCTTGCTGAGTTGCCCCCGGAACATGGAAACGCCTGCGGAGGGAAGTCCGCAGGCGCGCAACCAAAGGAGCTGCATGCGCTCAGCACGCATGCATGTGAGCAGATTGAACGGCACTTGTGTGCCTGCCAATGTGCAATCCGGCGGCTGCCGGATTACATCATGACCATAAGAAGGATGCTGGCAAACTGAAGCACTGTGCCGGCAATGTCAAAAAGATGCCATACAGAATGGAAGTATTTCACTTTCTTTCCGAGAGCGTAGAACACTATCCCGCCTGTATAGGCCACCCCGCCTGCCACGAGCAGCACGAGACAGGGTATTGAAAGGATCTGCACCATGGGCACAACGGCTATGAGAATGAGCCATCCCATTACTAAGTATAGCACCATTGAGATGACTTTGACAACCTTGTTGCGCATTGAAATTGCGTTCATGGTGATGCCTGCAATGGCGCATGCCCACTCCGTGATGAGGATGGGCAGCCCGAACGGGGTGTTCCAGAGCGCTATCATGCAGTACGGGGTGTAGGTGCCTGCTATAAGCAGAAATATGGTGCAGTGGTCAAATATCCTGAACACATACTTCGCTTCACCTTCGTGAAGGAAATGGTACAGCGAGCTCATCGTGTACAGTATTACAATGCTGAGCCCGAACACTGATACTGCCACAACGGACTTCACGTCCGGCATGGCGAGATACACAAGCACTGCCCACATGGCAAGCCCAATGGCCCCTCCTGCTATGTGGGATACGGCATTGAAAATCTCCTCTCCCTTCGTATAGAAGGAGCACAGCTTCTCATTGGACTTCCAGCCCGCAGACTTGCCTGCGCCTGTATATACCGCTTTCTTTAATGCTTTTTCCATATAACGATCCTCTGTATTCTCTCCAAGAGACGCCCGCCTGGCGCCCAGTGATGTATGCGTGCCGCTGTGTGAATGGATGCGGCAGCCTGATGTGCTCTGCGCTTTGCACCTTTGATTATACACAGGGCCATGAGGATGTAAACCTAATCATGCCGCAACCCTGACTACGGCCGCAAGGAGCTCTTCTACTGCCCCCATAAGTCGTTTCTACAAACTTTCCGCGGGCTCTACCATGCGTAGAATGCAGCCAATTGCGTTATCATATGCCGCATGTTTTTCAGAAGTCTGAATTTGGCCTGAACAAATTCCCACAGGAAGGGCAGAGCAACAGATGCCATCCGTGGATGGGCAGTGCTGGACCCAAAAGGCCTCTATCCTCCCCTTCCGCCTGTCCCGCGCGTGCGATGCACATGGTTTGAGTCAAAGTACAAATATTTGTTTCAGCTATTTCTCAATGAAAAGAACCCGGCGCCTGGTTGGGACGGGGGGCTCTCTGTATAAGAATACAATTGGAACTGATACAACTGATTAATGGTGTCAATCTGCGGACTCATACATCATACTCATCTGTAGTACAACTGTCCCCATCCCAATGGAACACTTTTTCCAAGACATGTGCATACACTGGTTTGCCTTCTTGATATGTTATGACGCACTTTTCATCCGGTGTTATCTTGTGTATGTACTTGTGTGGGATATGGAACAGGAATTCATCCGCAGACAAATAGTTCTTCCCGTCATAACAATCTTCCGCACAGGTTTCCGTGAAAGCATACAGGGTTTCAAGACCTTCCTCTGGTACTTCAGGAATACTGCATTTCTTTTTGTATATGCGTAGATAATTGCCTGTATGATGCCCTACTTCATATACACGGCCGCACTCTGGACAATACCAGTATTCTACATTTTCATTCCGCAACATAAAAGAAAGAGGTTTCTCCCCCCTCTGCGGGCCTAGAAAAGTCAAGAGAATCCAATCTATATCAGGCCTGTAATTCAGAGCATCCTTCAATTCTTTCTCTGTATATATATCCAGCGAGTATGGAGACGGGCTTATTGTGCCACTAAGTTCATTCCCACACTCACATAATAAACTAGACATGTTTTACCTCCTAACATAAGCCAAGGTAAGCATTCTGCTTAACCTTTTGCCTAATATACCACTTAAATATTATACCTTTAGTAACTTGCTTGTTCCCATTAAGTAATCCTTGTGAGTTCCGTCTGATAACCATACTCTAATTGATCCCTTTATAAAAGATTCACTCTTACGATTACTCTCCCTTAGTGCATAGTCAATTCCTGCTTGAACAATGCTTAAATCTGCTTGATTGTTTTTCAACTTGGGGAAATACAGGTCAACGGACCCAGTATATCCCTCCGTAAACTTAGCAAACCCCTTCTCAATATCATCAGATATCCGTGAAGGATTAGTACTTGTCACCTGCTTAACCTCGATTCTACCAAGAATCTCCGTGTCATCATAATCTTTGATTGCTAAATCATATTGCTTTATATTGTTTTCCTTGTTCTGCTGCTTGATAAAAACCACACAGTATCCTGCTTCGATGTATCTCTCACCTACATATATAGCACCATTATCCGTCACTTTACGATTGGCCGTATCTCTGTAAAGATTATTCTTCTCTATGTAGCCACCATGCCCTCTTCCCATGATACTACTTCCCCCACTTCATATCACAATAGGGCTTGCATATGGTAATTGGTACAGACAAAAGATCTCTCCAAGCCTCAGGGAAACGCCCATATACTAAGAGTGCCGTAGGATGCTTTACCTTCACCAGACGTTTCATCCCGGTCAAAAGGACCTCTCTGCACTCAGGATTTTTTAGGCAGCCCTGTGTGGTCAAAGACAAGATGCTGTCTTCCGGAAGCCCGTCAAATGCCCAATTCAAACTTTCCAGGTCACCCCAGCAAGCATTAGGGACAGTTGTTATCCCATTAGACTGCATTGCATAGGTTATAGCATAATTAAACCAGCAGTTCATTATTTGTTGAGGCTTAGGCATGTCCATATACATGCTGCAGTCCGGGCCAATGCACCCTTCAAACTTCTTGAGCAAATCAAAGTACCGGAAGGCATTTTGAACAAAGCTTGCAAAGCGATAATCTTCTATGTAGAAGTGCGGCCATTTGCATGCGGACTCCTTCTCATACTTTGCCAAGTGAAATGGAACCAAATCATGAGGCATCTGATTTACCGCCTGCAATAAGGGGAAATCATACCTTCCGACCAACTGCGCTCCCTCCGTGTACTTCCAATTGAAGTAACGCTCATGCTGCTTGATATTAGAGACTTTCATAACAAGCCCTCCTATTATATCAGTTAACTGAATATCCTGTTGGGCTTGTTCTTGAATATTATACAACAAGCCCATACGGATATCAAACTCTTCAGTAAATTGATTCTGTTTTAAATTTGCTTATTCGCTAATTTCTAATAAATACCGGCGAAAATAAAGGGACTGCTCCCTCTGTGTAATAGCTAATACATTAGTGTTTAGCAGAAATACTATTTATGTTTATAAACTCTCTGTCTAAAATGTCAAGTTGTATAAGTCTGATCCCCATAGCTGTATAGCTCATCCTATACAGATTGGACATTTTCTTGACTCTCTCTTTTCGATAAAAATTGAAAGTTAAAGGATATTCGCTGTCAGGTTCCTGGAACCAGTCTTTATATATGTTTTTTACAGACTGTTCTGGAGCTATAAATGCTCCAGCAACATAATTCGCTTGCTTCTCAGTAATGGTATACAAATAATCATAGTAACTTGTTTCTACAAGTTCGCCTTTTGTGGACATAAGCATTTTTTGTTGCTGATAGCTATACACTTCGTTATCAGGCAATAGATAATATTCAGAATGTAGCAGTAAATGAGTGATTTCGTGTACAAGAGTAAAAAGTGCCCTACGTATCTTTTGCTCATCCCCACTTTCCTGAAACTGCTTATCCAGCACGATGCTTCCTGCACGATACAACTCCTTATGCGGAAGCAATCCAGGATAATATGGAACAGACGGCCATACATAGCACAGACTATCTCCGCAAGCCGCCATTCCTAATTTTGACATGTCTGGTGTCAAGTAAGCAAATGTCAAACTGTAATTCAAGGCATCCACCAAGGCATACGGATCAAACCGCATTGGTTCATCAAGTCTTTCAGGCTTGTATTTCTTGTTGATTTGATCTGCAATATTTTCAAGATCTCTTGTTGTATAGCTCTGAAAACGCATCTCTCCTGTCAAATATTACTTACCCCCCTGGATTTTCTCCTTTCTCCAGCATCTCAATCACCTTCTCCCACTCTTTTTCTCCATAGCCGTTATCTCTTGCTTTGCGTAGAGCAATGCGGGATGCCTTAGTTCCCATAATATACTCTGCGATGTCCGGAGAAACATTGTTCTTCTTGCCTACGGCCAAATCAAACAAAGTGTCTGTTTCATCCTGTGTCAACTGAAGACACTTGGCTATAATCTCAATCTTATCCTTATCAGGTGGATAACGGTGATCGTTCTCAATATCACTCATATATGCCGGCGCAATACCCAGTTCCTCTGCCAGTTTTCTTAAATTGACTCCCTTTGCAAGCCTCTTGCTTCGCACATAACTCCCAAATGTTTCCTCTGCCATAATGATATCATCTCCCTTCGCATGTTAGCTAATTCCTAACAACCAAAGTATAGTAAATTGAAATATGGCTGTCAAGTACCTGAACACACAAAATTTACGATTTTACTACACCTTTTTAACACAATAAAGGAGAAAGTCTGCAACGCCGCAACGCTGCCCGGCTTTCTCCTTTAACAACTGGTTTCATTCTGCTGTCCGCCAGCGTTCAGTTCCTTCCGGCACAATGCCGTTCTACTGCATTCATTTCGGATTTTAGGTGCCAGTCACACCAGCAGGATGACGCCCGCCTACCAGTGATATCATATTAAACGGCATTGCTTTTGTCAACCCGTTTGAATGATGATTGTTCCCCTATATTCTATATTCTAGGGTATTGGGGTGAGGAAAGGCTCTGCCCCTGTGTGGAAACGGAGCCTTTGGTCCTGCTTTGATGAGTGTGTTTCTGTGATGGCAAGTGCCTTGACTTGATGCACGGGGGTGCGTGTAATGCCCTTGAGAGGATTACTCGGAGTCTTCGCTCTTGGCGGAGCTGAATGAGAACTCGCCGTCTATGACGTCTACGGTGACCTTCTCGCCGGGCAGGATACGGCCTGCGAGGATTTCGTCGGAGAGACGGTCCTCGATGTGGCGCTGGACGGCACGCTTCAGGGGACGGGCGCCGTTGGTCTCATCGTAGCCGAGGTCAAGAAGCTTGTCAGTGGCCGCTTCGGATACGCTCAAGGTTATGTTGCGGGATGTGAGGCGCCTGCCGAGGTCCTCCACTATCTTGCCGCAGATCTGGCGGCACTCCTCTTTAGAAAGCTTGCGGAAGACTATGATGTCATCCACACGGTTGAGGAATTCGGGGCGGAAGGTTGAGCGGAGGGATTCGTTGATGGAGTCCTTCATCTTGTCGTACTCGTCCTGGGCCTCGTCCGCTGAGGCTCCGAAGCCGAAGGTGTTCATCTTCTTGATCTGGGACGCGCCTGCGTTGGATGTCATGATTATGATGGTGTTCTTGAAGTTGATGGTCCTGCCCTTGGAGTCCGTGAGGCGTCCGTCATCAAGGATCTGGAGAAGGATGTTGAAGACATCCGGATGGGCCTTCTCGATTTCATCGAAGAGGACTACGCTGTAGGGCTTGCGGCGCACCTTTTCGGTGAGCTGCCCGCCGTTGTCATCGTAGCCTACGTATCCCGGAGGCGCGCCGATGAGCTTGGAGACTTCATGCTTTTCCATGTACTCCGACATGTCTATGCGGATCATGAGCTTCTCATCGCCGAACATCTCTTCGGCAAGGGCTTTGGCAAGGTCTGTCTTGCCTACGCCGGTAGGGCCTACGAAGATAAATGAGCCTATGGGCCTGTTGGAATCGCCGAGGCCGGCACGGGCACGGCGGATTGCCTTGGACACTGCGGATACCGCTTCATCCTGGCCTACTATTCTCTTGTGCAGGTTCTCTTCAAGGTGCAGGAGCTTCTCGCTCTCAGTCTCGGTGAGCTTTATGACAGGCACACCGGACCACTCGCTGACTATGGCCGCAATCTCGTTGCTGCCTATCTCGGGCTCCGCTGTGGACTTCTCTCCGTTCCAGGTCTTCTGCATCTCGGTGAGCTTTGACTCAACATCGTTGAGCTCGTCCTGCAGGGCCTGCGCGTCCTTGAAGTTCCTGTCCTTGACGGCCTTGTCAACTTCAAGGGTGAGCCTCTTCTGCCTCTCCTCGAGGTCCTTCATCTCCTGGGGGCTGTTCATGGCGTTTATGCGCGCCTTTGATGCGGCCTCATCTATGAGGTCTATGGCCTTGTCCGGAAGGAAACGGTCTGTGATGTAGCGGTCTGAAAGGGTTGCGGCGGCAACTATGGCCTCGTCCGTTATGACTACGTTGTGATGGGTCTCATACTTGTCCCTGAGGCCCCTTAAAATCTCAATGGTGTCCTCCACAGAAGGCTGCTCCACCATTACCGGTGTGAAACGGCGCTCCAGGGCGGCATCCTTTTCTATGTACTTGCGGTACTCTTCAAGCGTTGTGGCTCCAATGGTCTGCAGCTCGCCGCGGGATAACATGGGCTTTAAGATGTTGGCGGCATCCATGCTGCCTTCGCTGCCTGCGCCTGCCCCTACTATCTGGTGGAACTCATCTATGAAGAGGATTATGTTGCCGTTGGCCTGCACTTCGTTGATGACGTTCTTGAGCTTCTCTTCAAAGTCTCCGCGGTATCTGGAGCCTGCGACCATGCTGGAGAGGTCAAGCCCGAATACGGTTTTGTCCTTGAGAAGGTCCGGCACTTCGTTCTTCACGATAGCCTGCGCAAGCCCCTCCACTACGGCGGACTTGCCTACGCCGGGCTCGCCTATGAGCACGGGGTTGTTCTTTGTGCGGCGGGACAGAATCTGGATGATCTTGTCTATCTCTTTCTTTCTGCCTATTACGGGGTCCAGCTTGCCTTCGCGTGCCTTTGCCGTGATGTCTGTTCCGAAGGACAGCATCTCCTGGCTCAGGCGGCTGCGCTTGGTGTCACTTGCGGGCCTCTGCCCCTGGCGCTGCTTGCGGAAGTTCTCTGCAGCCTCGCGCATGTCGTCATCCCCGCGGCTCCTGTCCCCTGAAGGGGCGTCCTCCTCGCCGGAAACTGCCATCTCCACACGGGTGGCAAGGGCCTCCAGGTCTATCTTCATGGCAGCGAGAATCTTCATGGCCATTGAGCTCATGTTGCTCATGAGAGCGCAGAGCATATGCTCCGTGCCTGCAAGGGCCTCTTCGTTGCCGTTTGCAGCAGCTGCTATCTCGGCCGCGTTTATAAGCATGCTCTTTGTCCTTGGGGTGAAGCCCTTCGTGGTGCAGCGGGGGTCTATGGTCTGCCTGAAATACATGGCATACTCATTCTCCTTCACTCCGCACTGAGTGAGGATCTTGTACGCCTTGCCCTCCTTGACGTTTATCATTGCATATAATATGTGCTCGCTGCCTATATACGGCGTCTTGTACGCCACAGCTATCTCCTGCGAACGATTGAGTACATTGATCAGATTGGTTGTGAACTGGCTGAAAGGATAATCCATAACAATTACCTCCTGTGTTTATGTTTTGTATATCTTCTGTATGTCATTCCTTCTTCCGGCCGCCTTGCATGCGGCGCCGGACCTTTCCCGGCCCTGCGCTTATGGTGAAGGCATCAAAGCCCTGGTATATGCATGGCGCCGGAAAACGGGTATGGGCTGCTGTATGTGCGCTGTATTGCTGTTATATGGGCTGTTCTGCCTGAGCCTTCCGGGTTGGAATGCCGGATCTGGCTGCCGGTCCGTGCCGTTTGGTCAGGGCTGTTTGGTCCGGGCAGTGCCGGTCAGGGCTGTTTGGTCCGGGCAGTGCCGGTCAGGATACAAGGCCTTTGAGGAACTTGCCTGTCTGCTCCGCGCGGTATACGTCACGCTCTGTGGCTGTGAGGTCACGCTCTGCGGCGTCCGTTATGTTGGAGGGCCTCATGCGTATCACGAGGCCGTCTATGCCGGAGACGTCACGGATGGGTATGAAGCCTAAGACGGCGCCGAGCTTTACGTATGCGGAGTATTTCTGAAGCTCGCCGGATGTGAGGCGGGCGCAGTTGGTGAGGATGCCGTATGCCCGCATGCACTGGTCCTTAAGCTCCAGGGCATTGTCTCCCTTGGCAAGCTTCCTGCGCTGTGCGTTCTCCATGTCGCAGACCTGCATCACTATGTCATGAACCTGGCTTAAGATGTCCCCTTCGGAAAGCCCTAAGGTAACCTCGTTGGATATCTGGTACGTATAGCCTTCCGCCTCGCTTCCCTCGCCGTAGCTTCCGCGCACGGTGAGCCCTAAGCGGGAGGCGCTGCGGCTTACGCTCTGCATGAGACCGCAGAGGGACAGGGCCGGAAGGAACAGCATGACGGAGGCTCTGAGGCCTGTGCCTACGTTTGTGGGGCAGGCCGTGAGGTAGCCCAGCTGCTCGTCATAGGCGAACTTCATGTCCCCGGAAAGGGCGCTGTCGCAGTCGGACATCCTGTCATAGGCTTCATTGAGGTTGAGGCCCATCATGATGCACTGCTCACGGAGATGGTCCTCTTCATTAATCATGATTGACACGCACTCGTCCGCGCTTATGAGGGCCGCCGAGATGCGCCTTGTCTTGAGAAGGTTGGGGGATATGAGATGGTTCTCCACAAGGGACTGTGCCTTGGCGTCCGATATGGAGTTCATGTAGTACAGGTTGAAGTCATTGCTGTACTTGCTCATGGAGCTTGCCACATGGCGTATGACCTCCCTCGCCTGCTTCTCATCCGCAAAGTGCCCCGGAAAAGGGTACCCCTCTATGTTCCTTGCGAGCCTTACTCTTGTGGATATTACGGTGTTGTCAATGCTGCTCATCCTGGCCTCCCTCTCCGTCATTCTTGACTCCGGACAGCTCCGCGTTGATGGCGTTTATCTGCTCATAGATGTCATTTGCCTTCATGAACTCCTTGTTGCGGATGGCCGCCTCCAGCTGCTCCTGCAGCTCCTGCAGCTTGCGGTGGTAGCCGCTCTTGTCCGCGTTCATGTTGGCCTTGCCCACATGCGCCGTATGCCCCTGGATGCGCTCTATTGCAGGCATGAGCTCCGTCTTGAAGGCATCATAGCATGACGGGCATCCCAAAAGGCCGGTCCTCTGGTACTCGCTGTACGTTGTCCCGCACACAGGGCATCTCTTTTCCGTCTTCTGCATCTTCGGAGCGAGAAGGTCCATGAGTAAGTCTGCATTGGCAGACTGCAGGGACCCGAACATCTCCTGGTAGCAGGCAGGGCAGAGATGGTACTCGAACACCTTGCCGTTGACCGCTTCCTTGTATTCAATTGTCGCCTGATTTTTCTTGCAGCGCTGACAAAGCATGATTTCTCTCCAGCGGGGCACGTCTGAATGTCATACCCCTTCACTAATTATTATAAACACTTTTCGGCCGTTCTAAACATAAACGGAAAAACTTTATGAAATATTTTTCTCGGTCTTTCAGTTCGGAGTAAATCCAGACAGAAACTCTTTGGTCAGAAACGCGCAAAAGTGAGGGAAGGTGATGATATTATTCTCATATCCTATGTTCCCGCGTATAAACTTCATACCATAAGTAATTTCCTTATAATCCTGACTGTTTATGAGAGTTGCCAAGGATTTGGACTGGTTGTTCTGCGCCTTGACCTCAATGGGAACAATCCTGTTCCCGCTGCGCACAATAAACTCTTCCTGCAACGGAGAATTTTCTTTCTTATAATAGTAGAGCTTATCATAGCCGGCCTTAATAAGAGCTTCCCCTATTATGCATTCAAAGAGGCCACCCTTGTATGTCCCCAGATTTTTGTTTACCTTAAAGTCTTTCTGTGATTCTTCGTCCAGCTGAGACAGCAACAGACCACTGTCTGCATAATAGAAAACACATATCCCGGGCAAACAATTCCCGCTCAAAGGTAATTCAAGGGGGTTCAAAGCATGACTGACATTGATTATGCCCGCATCCAGGAGCCAGTCAAATGCTCCGCTATAGTCTTCGAAGGTTGCAGTTTTCTTAAGTTTTGATACTTGGAATTTCTTGTTTACTTTGCCTAATTGAGAAGGAATGTTTCTGAAAACCGCCTCAATCCTTCCCTTGTCAAGCCCTGCTGAATACTTTTTTATGTCATCCTCATAGCCCACTACAATCAGTTTCTGCAGTTTGAGAGTCTCTTCAAAGGTACCCTTCTGGACAAAGTTGGAAACAATCTGCGGCATGCCGCCTGTAATGCAGTAATCAGTGAATATATCATCATAGTGTTTTAATGCTACATCAGAGAACGGCCTGAAGGTGCGCATATGCTCAAGCATATCATCCCGGATGGAATTGTCATATCCAAGTGCCCAGAGAAACTCGTCAAAATCCATGGATTTCATTTCAACTTCATCTTTATAGCCAACACTTATGCTTGATATGCTATGATAATGTACACCCAGCAATGATCCGCTGCATATGACATCATAACGGCCATCTATAGCGAAGCACTTGAGCGTTGTAGTGATATCAGGAAACGCCTGGATTTCGTCAAAGATGAAAAGCGTGGCATGATCAATAAACCGGGCTTTGGAATTTATCCTCGAAATGGCTTTTATAACATTAGGAACAGTATAACCATTATCAACGATTTGCCTGTACTCAGGCATGGTTGCAAAATTAATCTCAATGATGCTCTTATAGTTCATAGAGGCAAAGTGTTCTATGGATGCTGTCTTCCCCACCTGTCTGGCTCCTTTGATAATTAAAGGAAGATGGTCCGGATTTGCTTTCCAGCATTCAAGATAATTATCTATCTTTCTCTTCAAATATCTAGCCATATAAACCTCGCAATAAAAAGTACTTTTATATTAGCATATATGGATAGGAAAAACAAGTGGCTTGAAGAATAAATGAACGATTTTTTTTGAAAAACAAAGAATTTATGAATCACTTTTTTTAAAAAGATAAGTTTTTATGAACGAAATTATTCGATAAAATAAAGATTTTATGAACCACTTTCATGTTCATTTACAATCCTTCCACTACAACACAGGCTAAACATATGTGAAAGTGTGAAAGCATGCGCTCCAGCAAAGTATCCTCACCAGTGTGTGACCTCAGCCAGTTCAAACTGGAGACTGAACGGTAAGATTTGATATTTACAAGCTGTTATGTTAATTTGGAGGATTTGGAGAATTTTTTGCAAATGGCGCGCGGAATGGTTGTCTTTAAAAGGGATTGCTGATATACTTTAGATATAAAATTACGCAATTTTATGTCGGAGGAATAAAAGTAATGCAATACTCGAAAGAAGTTGAGAACATGGTTTGCGTTGCAAAAGGCGTGTCCGGCAAGTTCGAGCATGGCCCCGCTCCCATCCCGGAAGAGGGACAGTGGATCCAGGCCAAGGAGATCAGGGACATCAAGGGCCTGACGCACGGCGTTGGCTGGTGCGCTCCCCAGCAGGGCGCCTGCAAGCTCACTCTCAACGTAAAGGACGGAATCATTCAGGAAGCTCTGATAGAGACAATAGGATGCTCCGGCATGACGCACTCCGCAGCAATGGCTGCAGAGATTCTGCCCCACAAGACAATCCTTGAGGCTCTCAACACAGACCTCGTGTGCGATGCCATCAACACAGCAATGCGCGAGCTCTTCCTTCAGATAGTATACGGCAGAACGCAGTCCGCGTTCTCAGAAGACGGCCTTCCCATCGGATCAGGCTTAGAGGACCTCGGCAAGGGCATGCGCTCACAGGTGGGCACAATGTACGGCACGGCTTTAAAGGGCGCAAGGTACCTCGAGATGACAGAGGGCTATGTTCTTGGCCTCGCTCTTGACAAGAACAGCGAGATATGCGGCTACAAGTTCGTCTCCCTCGGCAAGATGACAGACTTCATAAAGAAGGGCCTCACACCTAACGAAGCCTGGGAGAAGTCCATAGGAACATACGGCAGGTATACGGCAGAGCAGGGCGCCGTAAGGCATATTGACCCCAGAACAGACAAGGAGGTTGACTGATGGCACTGTTTGAAAACTATGAAAGACGTGAGGCCAAAATCCTCGCCACACTGAAAGAGTACGGCATCGGCACCATTGAGGAGTGCCGTGACATAACCCTCGCTAAGGGCATAGACGTAGAGGCCATAGTGCGCGGCACGCAGCCCATATGCTTTGACAACGCCGTGTGGGCATATACCGTAGGCGCAGCCATCGCCATCAAGTGCGGATGCACAAAGGCCAATGATGCCGCAGCAAAGATAGGCATCGGCCTCCAGTCCTTCTGCATTCCCGGCTCTGTAGCAGAGAACAGAAAGGTAGGCTTAGGCCACGGCAACCTCGGCTCCATGCTTCTTTCCGAAGAGACAGACTGCTTCTGCTTCCTTGCAGGCCATGAGTCCTTCGCGGCAGCCGAAGGCGCAATCAAAATTGCAGAGAACGCCAACAAGGTCCGCGTAAAGCCTCTCCGCGTCATCCTCAACGGACTGGGCAAGGATGCCGCATACATCATCTCCAGAGTGAACGGCTTCACCTACTGCAAGACCGTATTCGACCCCTTCACAGAGACCGTAAAGGTCACAGACATGGTTCCTTTCTCCGAAGGCGCACGCGCCAAGGTGCGCTGCTACGGCGCAGACAACGTCCCTGAAGGCGTTGCCATCATGAAGCTTGAGAAGGTGTCCGTCTCCATAACCGGAAACTCCACCAACCCCACCAGGTTCCAGCATCCAGTAGCCGGCACATACAAGAAGTGGTGCACAGAGAACGGCGTGAAGTACTTCTCCGTAGCCTCCGGCGGCGGCACAGGCAGAACCCTTCATCCGGACAACATGGCAGCAGGCCCTTCCTCATACGGCATGACAGACACGATGGGCAGAATGCACTCCGATGCGCAGTTCGCAGGCTCCTCCTCCGTTCCCGCGCACGTTGAGATGATGGGGCTCATCGGCATGGGCAACAACCCCATGGTAGGCGCAACCGTAGCGACCGCCGTGGCTGTCCAGGAAGCCATGACAAAGTAATATCCACACGCAAAACACCATAATACTGCAAAAGCCACCCGGCAACGGATGGCTTTTTTGTACTGTTCCAGCGTGGTCAGGCTGCATCAAACCGCATGATGTCACTCCATGCCGGAGAATACCTTGAGGGTTATAAGGGCGTTCTCTTTCATGGCATTCTGCGCCGCGAGTGCCATGTCATGGAAGAAGCCGGCACCGTTTGCCTCCGCATGCGCTTTGGCTGCGGCGTAGCCTGCGTAGGACATGTAGGTGTAATAGTTGATCTTGTTGATGCCCCTGCGTATGACATCCCTGTACACGTCATGGCTTATTCCGCTCCCTCCATGCATTACAAGCGGGATGTCCGTCTTTGCGCGGACAGCGTCTATGATGTCCAGATTGAGGACGGGCTTTACCTTGTATATGCCGTGCGCAGTGCCGAAGGCAATGGCCAGGGCATCGCACCTGGAGCGGTCTATAAACTCATTCACAAGATTGGGGTCCGTGTAAAGGTCTGCAGCATTGCCGGAGGACCCGCCTTCCCTGTTTGGCAGGCGGCCCAGCTCCGCTTCAACATCCACTCCTTTTGCGTGAGCGCAGTCCGTCATCTCACGCGTTGCAGCTGCGTTCTCTTCAAAGGAGCATGCGGACTTGTCTATCATGACGGACGTGAAGCCTATCTCAATGGCTCTCTTGCAGTATTCAATATCCTCGCCGTGGTCCAGATGAACGCACACGGGCACTTTGGCTTTCGCAGCCTTCATAACCATGATCTCGCCTATGTTGTCCAGGGGAGACACATCTTCATGGAGCTGGGCGTGTGAGATTATAACAGGAACACTCAGTTCCTCCGCCGCGCCTATTACGGCGTTGAGGCACTCCAGGTTGGGTGTATTGAAGGCACCCACGGCCCTTCCGTTGGATTTGGAAATCTGTATTACTTCTTTGAGTGATGCAAGCATGTTTTGTTTCGCCTCTGTCTGTATTGTATTGCCCTTTTCTTGCGGGTATTGCTTAATGCTCTATGTCCTTAAGGTCATAATGAAGGTACGTGGTGAAGGCTTCTTCCAGGACGGACTTGAGATGCCCAACGCCTACCGTTGTATGGTGCTTGAACCCTCCGCGAGCAAGGCGTATGAGCTTGTTCTGCAAATCCGGGATTTCGGCAACACCGGCGCAGCCGAAGTAGCCGTCCTCTATGGGGTCTGCCGTGAACTTCCCTTCGGAGACGTAGACCTTTATCTTCCCGTCCTCGGTGAAGCAGTTGGAGAAGGTCATGTCGCATGGCACTATCCTGCCCTCATCCGTGCCCCAGCCGCTGTCCGGGTCGTTCTTTGCGAACATCTTGTGCTCCGTGACATGCCCCTTGGCGGTCATAAGACTCTCGGCCGTTGAGCCGCAGTGGAACAGGATCACCTTGTTCTCGTCATCCCCGTAATTGTTGTTCCAGTCCAGGCATGCCGTGGGCTTGCCAGAGGCAAGGGCCAGTGCGCGCATTGTTACGGCGCTTGTTATGTCTATCTCACATGAGCATACTATGCCCCTGTCATTGAGCTCAGAAATCAGCACGCACGGACATACGCGGAAGATGGTCTCCATCTCGTTCCAGCAGCGGAGAGCTATGGCATCCAGATGGTACTCCGCTATGTATTCATCCATGACCACAGAGATCCTGGCAAGAGTCATGCGGTTCTTATGCGGCATGCCGGTAAAGTCTGCATAATCCATTAAACGCGCATATCTTGCCTGTACCGCAGGATCTGAGTCTTCCTTCCGGTCTACCTTGTACACCAGCTCTGAGAGGTCAAATGACTCCACGTTTATGCCGTGGCGCTGCAGGGTTACCTCGTCAAAACGCACTGTCTTGAAGGCTGTTGTCCTTGCGCCTATGCACCCTAAGTTGAACCTTCTCATGCCTTTCACAACCCTGCATATGGCAGCAAAGTCTTCCAGATTCTGCTTAAAGGCCAGGCTTAATGGATGAACCACGTGAGGTTTGAGAACTGTAAAAGGTATTCCGTACTGGTAAAAGACGTCCGTTACGGAGAACTTGCCGCAGTATGCATCGCGCCTGTGGGCAAAGTCCATCTTGCCAATCTCATCCGGATATGCCTGCATGAGGATGGGCACGCCCGCGTCCTGCAGGGCGGCTGCCGCGCCGTTCTCATCTATGAATATGGGCATGCAGAGGATTACGCCGTCATACTCCCCATCATGGCTCTTGAGCCAGTCATGATAGAGCAGCCCCTCATCCCTTGTCTCAACGGCTCCGTACCTGGTGGCGTTCTCATCCATGACGAGGACCTCGTATCCGGCGTCCATCACGGCCTTTATCATGTCCACGCGGGCCCCTGCTATGAGCTCCGCGGGCATGAAGCCCCTGTTGCCGAAATATAATGCAAATTTCATTTATGTCTCCTTAACGGCTGTATGACCGTATTATGTCTCAGTTAAACTCCTTGAGAGCGCTGTACAGTCTGGTGTATTTGGCATACTGCTTTTCGTATGCATCATGCCTTGCCTTGTCCGGAAGGTATTCATCCTTGTACTGCACAAAGACAGACACGGCCTCTTCCAGTGACAGGCCGCTTATGGATGCCGCCTGCAGGACGGCGCATCCGCAGAGGCCGCCTTCCGTGGAGCGCAGGGTGCGTACGGGTATGTTCTGGATGTCCGCCTTAAGCTGCAGCCAGTATGCAGAGTTGGTGCCGCCTCCGGCTGCCGTTACGTCCGTTATGTCTATCCCGTACGCCCTAACTGTCTCACAGTTGAGGCGCATCTCCATGGCCGTGCCTTCCAGGATGCTCTTGTACAGGTCTGCGTCTGTAGTGTTAAGGGTAAGCCCGGCAATAGCCCCTTTTGCCGCTATGCTGTTGTACGGGGTAACCGCCCCGCCGAAGTACGGCAGGGTTAAGATGCCGGACGGCTCTTTGTCCATCTGGCTGTCCATGTATGCATAGAAGGATTCTTTGTCACCCTTGTATCCGTGCATTATGCCAGACTTGTACCAGTTTACAAGGGACCCGCAGCCGTTGTTCACGAGGAAAGTGTAATACAGGCCTTCCTTTACATACGGCACGCATATGTAGCCCTGGCGGCCCATCTCCGCATTGTCTGCACGATGGTCATACAGGACAGTTATGCATTCCACAGAGCCCATGCCGTCCACGGCATCCCCCGCCTTCATGGCTCCGCTGCCTATTGCGGCGCACATCTGGTCATGGGACCCTAGCACCAGCCTGCAGCCGGGCTTCAAGCCAAGCTCCTCTGCCACAGAGGGCAGTATCTCCCCCACTGTGCTTCCCGCTCTTGCGCAGCGGGAAAACAGGGGCACTGGCATGCCAAGCGCTGAGAGGATGTCCGCGTCAAAGGTGAGAGTGTCCAGGTTAAAAACTCCCGTGCGGGCTGCAAGGCCGTAATCTATGACCCTTTCGCCTGTGAGCAGGTAGCCAATGTAGTCTGCGTTGAGCATGAGCTTGTCCGCCGCCTCAAGGATCTCCGGATGGTTATGCTTTATCCACAGCAGTTTGCATACGGAGAAGCAGGCCTGCGGGTACGAGCCTGTGGTGAGGAACATCCTGTCCCCGCCTGCAACTGCACATATCTCATCCAGCTCTTTCATTCCCCTGGGGTCCGTGTACACCATTGGCGGAAACAGAAGCCTGTCCCTGCTGTCCAGAAGGACAAAGGACTCGCCGAAGGAGGAAATGCATACGGAGCTTACCTCCCCGCCGCAGGCAGTTGCCGCCGAGGAGATGAGATCCTTGACGCTTTCCCATATCCGTTCTATGTCCACGTATACTTCGCCGTCCTGCTGAAGAAGCGAGTATGCCACGGTCTTGTAGAACAGGATTTCTCCTGTGGATGAAAAGAGCTGGCATTTGCCGGATGAAGTTCCTATGTCTAAGCTTAAGTAATTCATATCTGCAATGTTTCAAGGCCTCTCAAGGCCAGTGTTCCGGGTTTATTGTAACTGCCTTGCAGGGGAGAGTATACCAATATAATCTCTGTCATTGCAAAATTCTGCCGTTTTCAGCCGGTTTGAACGCATAGCTTACGTGTGGCAGACATGCCCGCGGGCAGTGTACCGCCAATCCGATGCGGCATAAAATCATGATTTGACAATGCTTCATGAGACAAAGCCCCTGCGTTCCTGCAGAGGCCTTTATTTGCGGTATGTGTGCCTGTTTTTACTCTTCTTCGTCTTCATCTTCATCTTCATCCGGCAGCTCCTGGATGAACTTTATGTCATCCAGCGGGACATACACTGTTTTGCCGGCGGCGGTCTCTATGTTGTACCCGGGAGCCTGCCACGGCTTGTACGGGGTCAAATAGCCTATGACTTCCTTCTCATTGCTGCCGTATATGCAGCACACGTTCCGGCCCAGAAAGTCCTGTGCAAGGAGCGGGAACAGGTATGAACCTTCCACGCCTGCCAGCCTGAGGCTGGTCCAGAAATTGTCCACAACGTCAAATTCTTCAAATGCAGACCGGATGTCTTCGGCGGAATAGAAGGCCTTGTTGTATGAATAGTTGAGGGTCAGCGCATCCACTTCCGAGCAGTCGCACTGGTCAAGGATATCAAAGATGTTTGTGCGGTGCCAGTGAAACCTGCCAAGCCTGTCCTTTTCAATCCACTTGCTGCGTGTGTAGAGCGGAATGCAGTCCTCTCCGTGTGGGCCTTTGCACAGGATGCTGTCACCATATGCGCTGTTTTCTGAGGAAAGGAAAACCAGGTCAGCATAACGGAGATGGTTCAGAACGGACAGGAAACAGGTCTCATCGTAGTCATGCACCAGGGCGCAGTCTATGGCCTTCTCAAGCCCGGCCGCTGTTGCAAGATCCGGATCGTGATAATCCGCAAGGACACGGAGAAAGCACCTTGTGGCATCCTTCAGCGCCTTTTCCTGATCAGCATCCCCGTTCACAGGAATCATCCGGGCATAATCCTCCAGTATTCTGCGCATTGCCCGGTGATTATCCGGCGTATCCACTTTGGCGGTGTCATATAGAGTATCGTAATCCATGATCAGTCCATATCCTCTGTGAAATTACTCTTCTTCCTCATCCTCATCCGGCAGCTCCTGGATGAACTTTATGCTGTCCAGGGGGACATACACTGTCTTGCCGGCGGCGGTCTCTATGCTGTACCCGGGAGCCTGCCAGGGCTTATAAGGAGTGACATATCCCTCTGCCTCACGCTTACTGTTGCCATATACACAGTATACGTTCCTGTACAGGAAGTCCTGGGCAAGGAGCGGGAACAGGTCTTCTCCATCTAATCCCATCTTTCTGGTGCCGTCCCAGAACTCGTCTATGACATAGTATTCCTCAATGCAGCGTCTGAGGTTGTCAATGTCAAACGATGCATCTATGTCCGGCGGGTTGATTGCAAAGGCCTTGAATCCAAAGGCATCGCAGATGCGTATTATTTCATCTATGTCAGCATGCGGGAAATCGCAGTCTGAGGCTATGTCCTTCCAGACGCGCTCCAGGCGCGTGAATATGAAGAGACCGTCATCCGTACTGTCATCATCCTCCATCTGTACCTGAACAGGGCTGCCTGTAATATCCCCGGCCTCTGCCGCATATATCAGGTCTGCATATCTCAAGTGGTCAAAGAGAGCGACAAAGTATGTGTCCGAATCAGTGTTCTGCGCCCAATCCTCAAGCGCGGCCTCAAGGCCTTCAGGAGTCTCCAGGTCCGGGTCGGAATAATCAGCCAATACACGCAGATAGATGCCAACTTCCGTGTCTTCGCTGCCCTCGGGGTCGCTGTACACAGGCATGGATCCGTCTTCACTCTGTGCATATTTCATGAACAGCCGCACCATGCCCCTGCGGTTTTCAGGGGTGTCCACTTTGGTTGTGTCGTACTTGAACTCGTAATCCATGGAGTTAATTCCCTTTTGAAATATGTTGCTTCATTTCGTCTGTAAGCTCACAAATCTCCACTATTTCATTCAAAGGAACGTATACTGTTCTGCCGCCGGGTGTCCGGATGTTATACCCGGGAGCCTGACCGGACTGATACGGAGTTGCACGGCCCATGACAGTCTTCCCCTTCCCATATGCACAGCCAACATCCCTGTACAGGAAGTCCTGCGCGAGAAGCGGAAAGAGGTATTCCCTCTCAACGCCTGCCTGTCTGATGTTCGTCCAAAAGTCATCCGCTGCATCCAGTTCATCAACATCTTCCCTCGCCCACCGGACGTTGTACAGGACTTTGTTGTATGAATTGTTGATGGTAAAATACGGGATTTCCTGACTGTCGCATGAATCGAGTATGTCGTATATGTCCGTGCGGTGCCAGTGAATCCATCTTGGAAGGCTCTTGTCAATCCATTTGCTTCGTGTATAAAGCATAACAAACTCTTTGCCCTCATGTGTCTTGTGCGTGATCATGTCTCCGTGGATGCCTGGGTCCGAGGATATGTATACAATGCCTGCGTATCTGATGTGATTCATTACGGACAGATGATGCGTATACTGGCTGTCAGGCTCAATAGAGAAGGCCAGGGCCTTTTCCAGACCGGCCGCAGTTGAAAGATCCGGGTCACTGTAATCCGCAAGGACACGCAAGTACAACCTGATGAGATTGTCCACGCTGTCTGGCTGAAGCGTATGGCCTTCTTTGACTTCTATCCTTGTATATGCGTCAAGGAGTTTGTGCATGGCCATGTAATTTTCCGGGATGTCAACCTTCGTGGTATCATACTCTGTACTGTAATCCAGCATCATCTGTCCTGTCCTCTATAAGGGTCATCTTCATCCGGCACTGCACGGATGAACTTCAGTTCACTCAACGGTACAAAAGTCATTTTACGGTCCGCTTTTTCTATGAAATATCCCGGAGCCCTGCCTTTTGTATACGGGATGCAATATCCCTGAACCGTTCTGCCATTGCCGTATATGCAGCTTACAGTCCTGTACAGAAAGTCCTGTGCAAGAAGCGGGAAAAGGTCTGCACCTTCCACGCCGCTGTATCTGACGCAGTCCCAAAAAGTGTCTATCATCCTGCAATTGTCAATAAATTTCCTTATATCTCCCGCATCAAATGCTTCAGTCGTATTGTGCGGGTTGATAACGATGTTATTTATTCCTTCGGCCTCGCATACTTTGAGAAAATCATAGATGGTGGTATGGTGGGAATGCATTTTGCTGCCGGTATCATTCTGTATCAGTTTTCTGCGTGTGAATACGGGGAGAGCCCTGACATCCCTTTCATCCACTGTAATGCGGCATGTGGCCGGCCAGGCGCCCTTTTTGGCGTCCGGAGACACATACAGCAGCTTGATATATCTCAAATGATCACACAGTGACGAAAAACAGTCATCCGACCCGGGATACTGCTCGCAGAGCTCCAGTGCGGCCTCCAGACTTTCCGGCTTGTCTGAATTCATATCGCTGTAATCAGCCAGTATGCGAAGATACAGGCTTACAGACGGATCATCCCTGCCTTCAGGGTCTGCAAACACGGGTTTCTCACCGCTTTCAACAATCTTCGCATTCTTCTCCAAAAGTTTTACCATACCCCTGCGGTTCTCAGGAGTATCAACCTTTGTGAAGTCATACTCTATGTTGTAGTCCAGCATCATCTGTCCTGTCCTTTATGCGAGCCTTCTTCTGGAAGCTCCTGTATGAACTGTATCTCATCCAGAGGGACGCAGGCCATCCTGTGGTTGCCTGTGTCTATGAAGATTACCGGAGCCTTGTGCCCTTCGGCGTACGGAACGCAGACCCCACGGTCCTCCTGTCCGTCACCATACACGCACCGCACGGTTCTGTAAAGGAAATCAGTCACAAGAAGCGGGAAAAGGTCTTCGCCTTCAACACCGTCGCGCCTCAGGTTTTCCCAGAAATTGTCTATCTCGCCGTATTCCTCAAGGCTGGCCTTGATATTGTCTGCTTCAAAGAACGAGTCAGTGTTGTCAGGATTGATCAGTATGTTGTTGACTCCTTCAGCCTCGCACACATCCAGAAGGTCGTATATGCTGGCATGGTGGGCATGCAGGCCGGCATCCCTGATTTCCTTTTTTATCCATTTCCTGCGGGTGAATATGGGCAGTGCGTCCGTTTCCTCTCCGTTCAGCAGCAAATCTCCCATTGCCGGCCAGGCGTCACTGGATGGATCCGCGGACACGTATGTCAGTTCAACATATCTCAGATGGTCAAAAAAAGATACGAAGCAGGTGTCGGAATCCATGTTCTTCTCCCATATTGCCATCTCGGTCTCCAGGCTTTCAGGCTTGTCAGAATTTCTGTCGGAGTAATCCGCAAGCACCCTGAGAAAGAGGCTGACAGCCATGTCATCCCTGCCTTCGGGGTCTTCAAAGACCGGCTTCCCGCCTCCACTGTACTCTGCATATTTCTGAAGTATGTTCACCATACCCCTGCGGTTTTCAGGCGTATCAACCTGAGTGGTGTCATATTCTCTGTTATAATCCAGCATATTATCACCAGTTCCGTACTCCCTTCTGTGGGATTACTCTTCTTCGTCCGCACCGTCCGCGTCTTCTTCGTTATCGGCGGGATCTTCTTCCATATAACGTATGATCTTGATGTCCCCGTAGCGCACGAACTGCTCCTCGCCCTCATCCGTGGGGTCTCCGCTGTCATCCACAGGGATAAGCACAAAGCCTTCGGCATTGAGGTCTTCGGGCTTGTCAAAGAGACCCTTGAGATAGGTGCCGTCCTCGAGGAAGCACTCCACAGCGGAATATGTAAACAGCGCCTTGGTTATGGGGCACAGGTCATCCTTTGAGATGCCGCTGTACAGGGTGTCTATGACCTTTTCGGAAAGGCCGTCCTCCCACGCGTAATAGCTGCAGGCGTCATCAAGGTCCAGCACACAGCCGTGGGTGCCGGGGTTCAGCACGAAGCAGTCCGCTCCTGCATCCCTCATCCAGTCCTGGATGTCATAGAAGACATCTTCCTGCACGTCATAGGCGGCAAGCTCCGGGTCATGAGTGATGGCCTTGCGGGTAAAGACGGGGAATATGGTCCTGCCGGGAAGCTCTTCAGACTCCATAAGGGGATACGTCACCCCTTCGTCATCCCAGGACTCAAAGGTAAAAAGGTCCGCGTGAGCAAGCCCGCTCATTACGGCGCCGTACAGAAGATCGTTCTCCTCGTCCGCCATGAATGCCTTTATGCGCCTGTGAAGCTCGCTTACCATCACGCTCCCGTTGGCCTCATCCGTGAGAATCTGTATTATCTCATCGATGAATTCGCCATAATCTTCGTCCCCTGTGTTCAGATACTTGTCCAGGAACTTCTTGAGCCCCTCGCGGTTCTCATCATTCAGGAACTCCTTCACTTTGTACATGTCATCACTGGCTGCCATACAGGTATCTCCTTGCATATCTTGCTTAAGCGGCATGCATGCCGCTGTATAAGGGCCGAAGTGCCTCCGGCCGGATGCGGGCTTGGGTTCAGATGCTGCCTCAGTACGGCAGGTCATCTATATAGAGGCATATGTGCTTTATGTCCGGGATGCAGACGGAAATCTCATCCCCACCTTGGGTGCGGAGAGTTAGCATCTGCTCCATAACGGGCTTGTGCCTGCTCCAGGGCAATACGACCCCGGTGTGCTCTTTGTTGTCCTTCATAAGAACTTTAACGTGCTCCAGCACGAAGACTTCCATAATCTCCGGGAAAAGGTCCTCTCCAAGGATGCCCTCTTCCATAACGGAGCAGATGTTTTCATCCGTGGCCATGAAGGCGTCAAGGGCGCTGCGCATGCTGTCCACAGACAGTGTTATGCGGTCTGTTTTGGGGTTTATGAGCACATAACGGATGTCATTGTCCCCGCACATGTCCAGGACTTCATCCAGCTCCGTCTCAAGGCATGAATCATCATCCTTCGTAGAGGACATGGCCTCTTCTTCTGATGAGAATATCACCAGGGCGTCCTTGCGCTTTTCGCCCGTCCTGTATATAAGAATGTCCAGCCCGCTCCCCTTGTGCCTGCCGGCATACCAGAGGGTTATATAGCTTAAGCCGCTTATGAGCACATGCTGGGCAAGCCTGCTCTTCGGGTTGTCCTCATACCTTTGGAAGCGCACCTTCATCTCATGCTCATCCGGCACAAACTCGTTGACGCTGTCTGCAAGCACCAGAAGAGCCTCACGGATTTCGTTGTCCGATGCTGTCGCCTCGCCTAAGCGCGCCATAATCTTTCTCATGCCTTCCATATTCTCCGGCATGTTTATGATGTCATAAACGTTCATATCCATCCCCCTTATTCCTGGTACGTGCGGTTGTCTGTGCTTATGTCTGTGTTATGGGCCCGGCTCAAAGGCCGGACATGGAACCGGCCTGAAGGCCGTACTGCTGTACGGAAGACTGCCGGTGTGTCAGCTGAGATCTTCGCCCTCTTCTGCGGCATCTTCTGTATCTTCTTCGCCGTCCTCTTCATAGTCCGGGGCCAGGCTTATGGCAGAGACGTCTGCCTTGAGGATAAGGACCTCTTCAAGGTCTTTGTCATCGTCCTCCGCCTCTATGTCCTTGATTATGGTGAAGCTGTCCGCATCCGGAACGGCTTCCGCCTCGACTTCGGAGACCTCAGTCCTGGGAAGGACAAGGACGCCGGAAATTTGAGTGCCGTCCTTAAGAGTGCATATGACGGACGTGCTGTCCAGGCATGCGCATGTGAGCGGGCACAGGTCCTCGCCTTCTATGCCGTCCGTGAAGATGGCACGGAACATTCCGCTGGTCTCTGCACAGGTTTCCACAAGAGACACTGTGTCCTCCATATTGAACAGGAAGCCGTCCTGGTCCGGATTGATGATTATGTCCTCGCAGCCGCTTGCGGAAATGATGTCAGCGATTTCCGAAAGCTTTGCCTGGTGTGAGCGGAAGGACTTGAACGCCGGGTTGAGAGCCTTCTTTTTGCGTGTGTACACGGGGAAGGCACGCTCTGCACTGTCACTCTTATCCGCCTGCAGAAGAGGATACAGGTACCCCTGGCCGTCCTTTTTGTCAAAATAGACCAGCTTCACGTATCTGAGGCAGTTTATGAAGGCTGCATATGCGCCATCACTGTCCGGGTCCTCTGCGAGGGCCTCCAGGCATGCTTCCGTGCATCCCTCATCCATATCCGTCTCCGATGCGTCTGCGGTGAGGATCCGGATGATGAAGTCAATGTACTCATCCTCGGTGTCCCTTGCTTCCTCTGCCATGTCCGTATACTTCTCCAGGAGTCTGCGCACCCCTGCTCTGTTCTCTTCCGTAATGTACCTGTTTATATCCGGCATGTTTGATATGCTCCTTTGATTGTGCGGTTATTTGCCTGAGCCTGACGGGACAGGCGTTATATGGGCAATGTCATCGAACGGTATACTTGTGATTGTGCCCGCGGACTCTATGGTGATGCTGCATTCTTCTTCATCCTCATCTTCATCCTCATCTTCATCCTCATCTTCATCCTCATCCGGGGCGTTGGGTCTGATTGTCCCGTTTAAGACGGAACCGTCTGAAAGGGTGCAGACTGCTTCCTTGCCAATGAAATGAATGGTCAAAAGGGGGAACAGGCAGTCCCCGTCCACTCCGTCCCTGAAGACTGATTCAAGGGCATCATCCGCAAAAGACAGGCTTCTGATTATGTTTGAGAAATCATTTGCAAATATCAGCAGGAAGTCATCGCCGGAGTTTATGGCCACATAGCTGAAGGGGGTGCGCTTCTTGTCTATTTCCCCGCATATCTGCGCAATGCCTGTCCTGTGGACAGTATACTCGCTCAGCATCTCCTCAGGTATCATGTTCTTGCTTGTGAAGATGTCAAGGCATTTGACGGTGCCCCATTCTGTCTCAGCCGTGGACACAGGGCTCTTTCCGTCCTTGTCCTTCAGGCAGTACACCTTCAGATGGCGTATGGCGGAACATGCGTCAGCAATGAGGTCATGTTCATATGGCTCTTCCCTCAGCAGGCGGCCTCGGCGGAGGAACTCTTCCTCGTCCATGTCGGCCGCATACAGGGCGTCCGCAAGCCCGCGGAGCACCGCGTTTATACTCTGGGCGTTATTCCCCAGGTCATAGCCTAGCTGCTTCTTTGCAAGGCGCTGAACTCCGTACCAGTTCTCCTCGCTGCATATATCCAGTTCATCAAAATATTCCGTATCTGTTATCATAACTGCTTTGTATCCTGCAGGCTGCCGCGGGTCAGGGGCTCAGCCCTTGAAGCCGGCCTTTTTAAGGTACTCTATTGTGGAATCCGGCATATACAGCCGGATGCGCTGTATGCTGGAAACGCGGACAGGCATCTTGGAGCCGCCCTCATCATCCCCCAGGGTCATGACCATTGTGTCGAAGTCCGTGTCCAGGACCGTTCCTGTGACTTCTATGCCGTTCGTGAGGGTTATGACGACTTTAAAGCCTGTGAAGCCGTCTATAAGAATGGGAAACAGTTCTTCGCCGTCCACGCCCTTCATCATGATTAATGTAGTTGAAACTTCAGTGGTGCCCATGTCATCCATGGCGTCCATGAAGCTGAACACGTCTATGTCCAAAGGACGGTCGAACGGGTTTATGCAGAGAGCCCTGATGTCCTCTATGGTGCCTCCGCTGCGGGACCTCAAGATCTGCGGCAATGTGCCCTTCTTTATGCTGTAATCCACACGAAGTCCCGGCTTCACCATCTTCTCACTCGTAAAGCACAGCAGGGCCGGGTAAGTCCTGCCGCATATTTTCACGGGGTATGCAGGTATGCACCTGTTGCCGTTCTCATCCGTGTCCTCAAGGTAGTACACGTCATACCACTTCAGGGCGCTCATTACGGCATACAGGTTTAAGTCATCCGAGGGGTCCCTTACTGTGGCCCGGATGCGCATCAGGAGCTCCGTCTCATCTATCTCCTTGGAATGAGTGGCATCCAGAAAGCAGCGGCAAAACATGGAGGCCGTGCAGTCATCATCCGCAGCATCCTGGCCGTTGTACTTTTCAAGCAGCTTCCTTGCCCCTTCCACATTCTCTCTGCTGTTTGGATCCAGCGCATGCCTGAACTTCTCGCCGCTGAGCATATGCCCTCCCTTTAAAGGCTTCAGTTGAGCTTCCCGCCGTCTGTGTCATCCGTGTCATACGGATCCATGGAGTCCGTATCCTCGTCCTTCCCCTTCACTCCCTCGCGGATTTCCATGGCTTCCTTTAAGCTTGTCAGGGACTCTTCCACTTCCATGTCCTCTTCCGTGCGGACTGCCGGCAGTGCGCGTATGCAGGTTATCTCATCTATGCCGGCTATCGTGTATGAGCCGTCATTGGCACGCACGCGGAGCGCCGTGCAGTCCCCCAGGTCCCCGTATATGAGCTCTGTCACGTGGCCGTCACAGAATGTCTCATCCTTGAAGAATATCTCTACGTCGCGGTCATCAAACCATGAGAATACCATTGGGAACAGGTAATCATCCGGGATGCCCTCGGAGAGGCATTCCTCAAAGAAGCCGTACAGTGTTGAGAAGTTTACGAAGAAGTCCTCTATGTCCTTGGCCTTTATGGCAAAGTCCGCCGTCCCCGGGTTGAGAATGATCCCTTCTATCTCGCTGTTCTCCTCTATGTAGTTCATTATGTGGAAGATGGATGTGCCCACAGCCATAAGGCCGGAATGCCCGAACTCATCCCCTATCTTAGCCGGGTCTGAGTATACGGGAAAGGCAAGGCATTTTCCGCCCTCTATGTTGATCTGGCACACGGCATCCTGCCCCTCTCCGTTCACCAGCTTATACACAGGCACCCCGCACAGGGCGCTCATGATCTTCACCCCGTCCAGATACTCCATGCTGCCTTCTATGAACCTTTTGAGGCGCCTTTCCATCTCGGCCGTATTGGGTCTCATGCCGGGCGTCAGGTCCGAGAACGTTATCCAGAATATCTCCTTCAAAAGGGCGTCATCCTTTACATCCGGATAGTCCTTCATTATGTGCCTGTACAGCTTGTCAAATCCCTCTGTGTTATACATTCATATTCTCCCGAATGGGCCGCCAAAGCATCCTGCAGCTGCTGCCGCAGGGGCCTTCAAAGCTGCATAACTGCCTTCCAAGGCCCGTAAGGGGCCTCTGCGGCCGTCTTGAAGAACAGTCAGGCGCAGCCTGTCTGTCATCACTCTTCTTCCGCATCCTCTGCAATCTCTTCCGCAGGCCCGTCTGCGGACCTGTACTCTTCATATGTCTCGTCATCAGCGGCGCGTATGAGGGCAAGGTCCTCTAACCGCACAAGGACGTCTTCATCCTCATCCGTCTCAAGCTCGAAGCCTGTCTCGGCGCTGTCCTCAGGAACAAGCACCAGGCCGCTCTTTTTGGAGCCGTCCTTAAAGGTGCACTCTGCGTTGAGGAAGTAGAACTTTTCCACAAGGGCGGGGAACAGGTCCTCTGCGGAAATGCCTTCGGTCATGCAGATGGATATGCTCTCATCTATGTCCTTGTAGAAGGACACTATTGTGTCCGTTTTTGCTATGTCCAGAAGAAGAGGGTCTGAGTCCGGGTTGACCACTATGTACTTAAAGCCGCTCTCCCTGGCCACGGCGAGCATGGTGTCCAGGTCCGTATGATGCCAGTGGAATGATGAGAGGCTGCTGTTGGCAACCATTTTCCTGCGGGTGTATACGGGCATTGTCTCGGTCTCAACGCCGTCCCCCTCTATGCCCTCGTATATGATTGAAGGCCCGCTCTGCTGCCCGTCCGACATCCTGGAAAGGAATATGAGCGGCGTATAGCGGAGGCCGCTTATGGCGCAGAAGTAATCCAGGTCCGAGTTGCTTTCGGCAAGCTTTGCAAGCCTTGCCTCCGTCTCCTTCTGGTCTATAAGCTCGCTGTTGATTGTGTCATACATTGCATTCAGGCAGTATCTGACCTCATCCGTCTGCGGCTTCACCCCTTCCTCGCATATTCTCTTAAGGAGCTTCTTCATCCCCTCCAGATTCTCTTCCGTGAACAAACTGCCAGTGTACATAATTGTCTCCTGTACGCTCATATGAGCTTATATGTGTATCATTTTTATGGTCTGCCGAAACATGCAAAGCCTGCTGCAGCATCATGCTTTACCGGATTTCCTGGCCGGTTTCGGCGCTTTTGCTTGCTTTATAAGCTTCACATTCCCTGTGCTTATGAGCTCTTCGCCGGATTCTGTTTCCAGATAGAAGGAACTGTCCCAGTCCCCTTCCGGGACATCAACCTTCTCAGCCACCCCTGAAAGGACGGAGCCGTCCGTCATGGTGCACTCCACATGCTTGCCGTAATACTGCTCCATCAAAGAGGGGAACAGTTCATCGCCCGCAATTCCTTTTTTGATGACCGTCTGCAGTGCTCTGTCCATTTCGTACAGCCTGGCTCCCATAGCCCTTATTTCCTGCGGCTTGAAGCTTATCCCGCTTCCCCCGGGATTGAAGATGATTTCAGATGCGCCGTGCTGTTCGCATTCCCACATAAAATCCTCATACCCGTACTTTACAGGGAAACGGTCATCTGAGTTCCGCGCCTGATACAGGGTGAAGTCCACGTGGGCCTTCTGGTTTTCCGCACGGTATCTCTCATCGGGCATGTTTGCATACCTGCCTGCAAAATCCGGATTCATGTCCAGAAGCACTTTCGCATAAAGCAGGCCGCTCACGAAAGACATAAAAGCAAGGTACAGATTCTTTTTGAACATACACCGCGCCGCCTCCGCCGCATCATCCGCAAAGCCGGTAAAAAGACCAATGTAATAGGCCATTATGTCATCTTCCCCGTCACGGACCTGGCGATATGAATCCAGCCTCTCGCTTACCTCCGTAGCTGATACCCTGCGTTTTGCAGTATCCCTGAGCGTCTGCAGCACAGGATGCACATAATAATCCGGATCATTATCGAAGGCATCATCTCCGTACAGCTTCCCTGCTAATTCAATTGCCCCTTCATAATCGTAATCCACAAAATCTTCATCCGGATCAATTTCTTCAACATCAAATGCCATATGCTTTCACCTGTTCCATGCACCGCTTCATTCCCATGCGGCTTATCCCTGCCTGGTCAGACTTCCTCACGGTCAATCTCCTTGATCCATTTGATTGCGCTCACAGGCAGTTTATACTCTTTGCCGGTCTTGAAGTTCCAGATTGAGACAGTCATCTCATCGCACCCGTGCTCAATGAACAGTGTCCCGGTCATGATCCTGCCGTTTGATTTGCATTTTACAAAATTCTCATTAAACGTCATAAGCAGAAACTCGAAGAAGTCCTCGCCGTTGAGGCCGGACCTTTTCAGCCTGCGGATGAAATCCGGAAAGAAATCCAGATTGTTTATATTGCGTTCCAAGTCCTCGATGGAAAAACGGTTTTGTTGTATGCCGGATCCAAAAACACATAATCCACGCCTGCATTGCGGCACATCTTCAGGACAGCCTTAAGATTGGTCTGGTGCATGGCTGCATCCGGAGCCAAATTGTTTGGCTGCCGCTTGCTGGAGAACAGAGGCATCACCGGCAGATGCTTCTCTTTCATGGCCTCTTCACCCGGCTTGATCAGATTGACAATCACCGGCTTGCCTGGTTTGCCTTTGGGACCGGATCTGTCAGTGAGATATACAAGCCTGGCATATTCCATGCCGCTTATAACAGGCAGGCGGCTTTCATTTCTTGTAGATCTTGCTGCCCTTGGGCGCAGGTACGGGCTTTATTGTGCCAAGATCATCTGTGTATATAAGCTTTACTCCCGTCTCCGTCCTCAGAACGAAGCCCTTCGGCCAGCTTACATCCGGCACTTCATACACTTCCACCCATCCGGACAGGACAGTGCTGACCTTCATTGTGCATTCCGCAAACTTGCCGTAATACTGCTCCATCAGCGCGGGGAACAGATCCTCTCCGGCAATCCCCTCCTGGATGACCGCCTGCAGTTTCTTGTCCAGATGAAACAGCCTGCTGTCCGCGTCCTTGATTGTCTCAAACGGGAAGCTTATGTTATGTGTTTCCTGATTGATTACAACCGTGGAGATGTTATGCATGCCGAACGAAAAATTCAAGGTTGCGAATGCGCACCGCCTGCACTCCCCTTTATATCTGGGAGAGACATGCCTGGGCGTGGTATATACATACGCTTTCCAGTTCTTGCCCTTGTTTGCCTCAGAGTATGCTCTCAGAAAATTGCCCTTGAAAATTCCGGTTTCCCTGAGCATCAAAGATGTGTATCTCAGGCCGCTGAATATGGCCATCCTTCCAAGGGCTAAAACGTTTGACACGTTCCTCTGAGACTGCTTGTCCGCATCTTTCCGGCCTTTGAACAACTGCATATACTGGTTATATATGTCCTGTTCGTGCCTCAGAAGGTTCCAGTAATAGTTGACCCTTTTGTCAAAATCCGCTGAGGACAGTTTCTTTTTGCCGGAGTCAATGAGTGTCTGTATGATTGTACGGGTGATGATATCCGGATCATAGTCTTCTTCCCCTCCTCCATACAGCCTGGTGACCAGCTTTTCTGCGCCTTCATAGTCATAATCCGGCTCTTCATCAAGCTTCTCTTTATCTGCCATATGCGTTCACCTGCATTCATGCACCGTTTCATTTCTATCCAAACAGCCTGTGGCCGCCAATGCAGGACTGAACCTGCATGGAGTGAATCACGCGGATGCGTTTGATCTTGTCCACTGATACAGTTGTCATCCTGTCTGTTTTGAAGTCGGCCAAAGAGACAGTCATGGGCTCACTGTCAGTATCGACATATGCCGTCCCGGTCAGAACGGCGCCTTCCACATCACAGCGTACAGGGCAGTCATCAAATGACATGAGGAGCGGCTCAAACAGTTCATCCCCGCCAAGGCCACTGACCCTCAGCTTAAGGATCTCGTTTTTGGCAGTATCAAGATCCCTGACATAATCATCGATCTCATCAAAGTTGATCATGATTGCATCTTCAGAAGGGTTTATGATGATATGCTCTGCGTTGATTTTCCTGCACATGTTCATAATGTTCCCGAAGCTGGTCATGTGCATGACGTCCCCCTCATGCATCCAGCTGTTGGTCTTTGCCTTCACCGTATACAGAGGCACCGCTTCACACTTCTCAATGCTGCCGTCATCTCCGAGGCTATTTACGATAAAGTCCCTGATATGTTTGTTTTTATCTGCAATATACGCAAGCCTCGAATATCTGAGGCCGCTTATAAGGGCTACGAAATTGTCTTCTGTATCGACCGAGTAATACTCCTTGGCACGCGTCTATGTCACATACCACTCAAAGTCATCGCTCATAAGGTCACAGAGCGCACAAATAAACACGTTGGCAAAGTATTCAAGAAACGCTTTCGAGTACTGAACGGCCGGATCCAGGTGTTTTTCCAGCAGCTTCTTTGCCTTCTCATGATTTTCCGGCGTGTTGTAAATCTCAAGCAAATCCATTCTCTTTGCCTTCCGTGCCTTGCTCCCGGCCCTTAATCCTTCAATAAGTCTTCATATATGGCGTAATCCCTCTGGGAGAACACGTTGAATACCACCTTCATGTCCATGCTTTCGGACTTGAGATGCTCCTGCACCGTATGCACAGCAATCCTTGCTGCCTCTTTTGGAGGGAATGCAAACACCCCTGTGGAGATGCAGCAGAACGCTATGCTCCCCACGCCGTTTTCGGCGGCCGTGTCCAGGCAGGACCTGTAGCAGGACGCAAGCTCTTTGCGCTCTTTGCCTGTGAGGGCCCCGTGAACCATGGGGCCTACGGTATGAATCACATAGTCACAGGGAAGGTTGTATGCCCCGGTAATCTTTGCCCGGCCAACAGGCTCTTCTGTGCCCTGCCCTTTCATTATGCGGGCGCACTCCAGACGCAGCTGCATGCCTGCGTATGTATGGATGCAGTTGTCTATGCATCCGTGCAGAGGCTGAAAGCAGCCAAGCATTCCGGAGTTGGCGGCGTTCACTATAGCCCCGCACTTCAAGGCCGTAATGTCCCCTTTCCACAGGTACAGGCTGGAGCCGGGATGCACGGGCTCCAGGTCCGCTGTGTCCGTTATGCCCTTTAAGCGGGTCTCCTCCTGCAGGTACTCATCCTGCACGGCAAGGACCTCATCCGGGACGGGCATGGGCATGCGGATGTTCATAAGCGCCCGCAAAACAAGCTTTTGCTGCTCCTCATCCTCCGGAACCTGCAGGCCCTTCATGTTGGGCATGTCCCCGGATATGCTGCGTATGAGATACTCTCTCTGCTCTCTGTGGGTCATGGAACGCCTCTGCCTTAAGGACTCCAAGGGGTTCTCAAAGCATAGTCTAGAGTATACCATTGCAACATTCAAAAAGCAATTGCATATGCCCCACTATACACCCGGAAAACATCAACCTGTGTACGCAAAAAAACAGCGGGTGCCTTTATGGTATCCGCTGTCTTGTTATGTATTAGTTATGTGTGTGCCGCGGGGATTACTCTTCACCCTGCGCAGGCGTGACAGTCTCTGCCGCTGCTGTGAGGTCCTTTGCAAGGCCCTGCTCCACAAGCTCTTCTGTGGTCTGGTACTTGTAGCTTACGTCTGCGGTCTTGCCGCCCTTGGATGCACCGAGACGGTCCATCATGACGTTGATGAGATGCTTTACGTAGATGAGCTTGCGGCCGGATGTGAGGCTGAGCATCATGGGGGTCTTGGCAAACTTCTTTCTGCCGCCCATGTTCCTGCCGTGGTACTTGGTGCCTTCAAACTCTGCAGGATCCAGGGCCAGGGCTATGGTCAGGGTCTTGCCCCTGAACTGCATCAAGCCGACCCTTGTCTTTCCGTATGTCATCCCGCACTGCTTCCAGCTTACCCTGGTGTTGGTGCCCTTGAATGTCTGGAAGTAATTCACAACCTCCGCATATCTCTCACGCACTTCATCCGGAGACTGGATTACCTTTGCAATGAAGCTGAAGTCATACTTGTGGGGCTCGCCCTCCGCTGCTTCTTCCACAACGGGAACATCCGCATCTGCTGTGTGATCCGCAGAACTGTCTGTATCTGTATCCGTGTCTTCTGCGCCTTCAGGAGCGTCTTCAGCCGCATCTGCTTCGGCTTCGGCTTCATCTGCAGAGACTTCCTCTGCAGGCGTCTCTTCAACGGGCTTCTCTGCAGGAACATCTTCTGTGGATTCTGCTGCGGAAACTTCTTCCACAGTAATCTCTTCCTCTGCTGCGGGAACTTCATCTGCAGGCACTTCATCCTGGAAGGACTCATCCACGGAAACGTCTTCTTCAGGAACTTCCACCTGGACAGGCTCTTCTGCAGGTGCTTCATCTGCAGAAACTTCTTCTGTGGATTCTGCTGCCGGTACTTCCTCCTCAGACACTTCAGCCTGTACGGACTCATCCGCGGGAACTTCTTCTACAGTAATCTCTTCCTCTGCAGATGTTTCATCTGCGGGAACCTCTTCTACGGGTTCCTCTGCGGGAACATCCTCCGTGGATTCAGTTGCGGGAACTTCTTCCGCAAGAGTGTCTTCAGCGGACTTCTCTGCGGGTACTTCCTCCGCAGAGGTCTCTTCCAACTGTACGCCGGCGAGGGCCTGGTATGCGGATTCCTCTGCCACAAGGGGATGCTCTTCTGCGGGAGTTCCTTCCGCAGGGGCACCGCTTAAATCTGCGTCAATTGCAAACGGATCTTCATCTGCAGGAGACTCGGAAACGGGCTCTGAGCTGAGGGATGCACAGGATGCATCATACAGAACGTTGTCTGTTGTGTTGTCTGCGGGGGTGACGGAGCTTCCGTCGGCTCCGGCTGCTGCCGCTGCAAGGGCGGGCTCACCGTTAGCCTGTTCAGGAATGATATCCGGGTCCTTGGGCGCCCTGGCAAGTTTTACTACGGTAGGAAGCACAAGGATTATGCAAAGCAGGCATGCTGCGGAGTCTGCGCTGCATCCGGCATAGAGGACACCATCCATTCCAAAGAATATGGGAAGTATGAGGATGAGCGGAAGCTGGAAAATGATCTGCCTGGAAATAGAGGCGATAATGCCTCGTATAGGCATGTTGATGGACGGGAAGAAGTTCGAGACGGTTATCGGAATTGCTGTCAGGAAAACGGCTCCCATGAAAATGCGCAGATACTGCGTGCCGAATTCATCGTAGAGGTCATCGCCGGACTGGAAGATGTGAAGTATGGGCCTCGGGATTACCTGGAAGAGCGTGAAAGCAACCAGTCCTACAATCAGTGCGATGACTACTACCTCCAGGAAGGTCTTCAGGACTCGGTGGTACCGTTTGGCACCATAATTATAGCCCAGGACCGGTTGGACGCTGGTTGCAATGCCGTAGATTGTAGCATTGAAAATCGAATTTACTTTGGCGACAACCCCCGCGACAGCAAGGGCCGTTGCGCTTGAATATGATACGATGGCTGCCTCTGTGGCCACTCCGTTGACGAGATACTCTTCAGGAACGGTCATGTTGTTCTCAGTTACGACATTGACGAGATCTGACTCACCATACTTGCTGAGCATGTTGTTCATGATTGTCTGCACGATCATGATGGCAAACTGCATGAGGCCTGCCGCAAGTCCGAGGCGGAAAATCTGTCCTGTTGCCTCTCCGTTGGGGAGTATGTACTTGGCCTTGAACTTTATTGTCTTAAACTTGAAGAAGTATGCAAAGCATATGATGGCGGACACTATCTGGCCGATGATTGTAGCGAGAGCGGCGCCCTGGATTCCCCAGCCGAAAACCATCATGAAGAGGGCATCAAGACCTATGTTCAGGATGGCGCCGGACAGGGTTGTCATCATGGAGTATGTGGGGCTGCCGTCCGCACGGATGATGATTGCTCCGCCGGCTGCGAACATCTGGAAGGGCATGCCTATCGCAATGATCCAGGTGTAATCGCATGCATAGCTGAGAACTGCTTCATTGTCCCTGGCTCCGAAAAGCTTCAAAAGAGGCTCTTTGAAGATGAGGACTATGACCATCAGAACGATGCCCACGGCAATAAGCCAGAAGAAGCCGTTGCCTACTACTTTGCCCTGCTTCTCCTTGCTCTCGCCTTCGCCCTGTTCAAGGCTGAACTTCGAGGCGGCACCTGTGGAAATTAAAACATAGCAGGCCGTCATGAAGAGCACAAGCATATAAGCCACCTGCGAGGCTGCTGTGCCTTCGGTGCCTATGTTCTGCCCTATGAAAATCTGGTCCACTATGTTGTAAATTGACGCAACCAGGTGCGACAGTATGGACGGTATTGCGAAGGTGAGTATCAGCCTGCCTATCTTCGCATTCCCTAAATCAATCGGCTTTTTTGCTTTAGCTTCTCCCATATATCTCAACCCTCTCTCTCATGCCCCGCCGCCATAAGGGCGGAAAAGACAGTCATTAGTGTAGTGTGAAGCACCTCCCGGCGCTGACTCAAGATTTGAAAGGATCTCCCCTCTGTCCGGGTGGGATTCATTGATGCCGCGTAACTACCAAGGGTCCTGGCCCTGCTTTTGCGCTCCATATCTTCTGAATAACGGGGCACATTATATCATTATGAATTTTTGACGTCAAACAATATGCAACATTTTTCAAAACTCCAACAAAAAGAACTGCAATGTCTGTTTCATAATCTTGCATTTATACCGCTCAAAAGCCTCTTATTGTGCACAATCAAAAAAATAATCCGCATAGCGTTGCATAACTCACCGTCCACACCGTGCCGTACGCACGCGGGAGTGCCGCTTCCCCTGTTCTCCTGCGGGCATGTTGCCTGCCGGGTCCGAAAAAAAGCATCCCGTTTTATGGGATGCCTGTAACAATGCTGTATGGATTCAGATGCTGCCGGATGAACGCTAACCTATTATAATCGTGCCGTTGTCCTCCGGCTCGTAGCCTGCCGGGATGATTTTGAGTCTGTGCGGCAAGCAGTATATGATGCCGCTGTTGTCCGTTATGGCCGCGGTGTACACGCAGTCACGGCTGGAGCAGTTGGCCTCCGTTACGGATACGGACGGGCCGGAGAGGTTTATCTCCACAACGTTGTATGCGCTGCCGTCCGTTATGCGGAGGGTTATGGAGCCGGAGGATTCGTCCTCTACGGACACAGAATCCGAATAGACGTTATATGTGGAGGAGTCAAATGAAATGTCGAAGACAAGCTCGTTTTTTAAGTATATCTCGGCACCTTTGAGGGAGCTTGTGTCCCTGGTGAAGAACACGGCGCAGAATATGGCCACGATGACCGCAATGATGACGGCATATACGGCAAGGTCCCAGATGCGGAAGCCCTTGTCCTTTTTGATGTGGTCTATCTGCTTGATCATCTCTCTGCCATGCCCGCCTTATATTTTGCGGCCTTTACTCCAGCTCTCCCTCTATTCCGCTCACTATCTCCAGGCTGTCTATGTTGGAGACTACAGCATATCTGCCGTTGAAGTTTATGACCATTACGAACTGCCTGTCCGCAAGGTTCTCGTTTATGTAGTTTATGGCCTGCAGGCCGCCCATTGCCATGAGGGCCGTTGTATAGGCGTCATCCTCCGCCGCAGAGCCTCCGGCTATGGTTATGGTGACCACGTTGGATGAGATTGCATCATTCTGATCCGTATTGATGGGCATGCCGGTCTTGGGGTTGATGATATGGCAGTACGTAACGCCGTCTATCCTGTAATACTGCTCATAATCCCCGCTTGTGGAAAGGACCAGATTCCTGCCGGTGAACTGCGCGAAAGCGTTTGTGGAAAGCCTGGGGTTGGTGAGGCCTATGGTGTAATATCCGTTCTCCTCATCCCCGTAATACTGCTTCACCGCAACACTGCTGCTGCCGAAGGTGAAGTACCCGTACTTGAAATCCCCGGGATATGCCGTGTTGTACTCATCTATGAGTGCGCTGATCTTGTCCGTGGCATAACCCTTTCCTATGCCGCCCAGGTCTATCTTCATGGCAAGCGTCTCGCCGTTCACGGAGACAGTGTACTCCGGCTTGGTGACATAGTATGCCGTACTGCCTTTTTCATCCGTGCCGGTGCTGA
Organism: Clostridia bacterium; assembly: GCA_021204825.1. Classification (GTDB taxonomy): domain Bacteria; phylum Bacillota; class Clostridia; order Christensenellales; family Borkfalkiaceae; genus Coproplasma. The sequence goes on from JAJPYR010000077.1 coordinate 51,687, forward strand.
GCTTTATCTCGCCGAAATGCCCTGCAAGCTCCGTATATGCAGCCACTTCCGCTGCCGAGGGCAGCTCCTCCGCAGAGGAAGGGTATGCGGACACTTCATCCGCATCCGTCTCTTCCTGCTCTCCGAAGCCGTATGCGATTACACTGTAATACACCGCGGGATTGTAATACCCGTCTGTTGCATCATACATGTCAAGGGCAATGCCCAGAAGGTCATATGTATATTCATCTATCTTAACGGTCTCGCCTGCAGATGCCTGGTTGAACCTGTATACGCAGTATGTAACGGACGTGGATGTGTCTTCATCCGTATTCTCTTCAGTGGGATGCAGACTCTCCAGCTCTGTGTCCGTGAGGGATGTGGAGAGGTCCCTGTCCAGGGTGCTGAGAAGCACGCTGGCATCATACGAGAGGGACTTGAACTCACTGCTTAACTTGTCATTGTAATATGAGTCATAGTCATCCTCGGATATGCTGGGGTCCCCTACGATCTCCAGATATGCTTCGGAGCCCATGTACTCCGGATTCATGTAATATATGTGAGTGTTGCTCTTGGAGCATCCTGCAAAGGACACCGAGACGCCTGCACATGCAACCGCAAGCGCGCAGCAGAGCACGCCTGCAACCTTCTTTGACTTGAACATACCGCAATTATATGACTTTCATACACAAAAAGCAAGCGCAGGCACCCAGCCCGCGCTGTTCACGAAAATTTCCCTGGTACAAGTTGTGACGGATTGAGTGCAGGCTGGCGAGATGGACGCATGCGGCATGATTTTGGGCACAAAAATACAATACAGGGGCGCTCGTTTGTTTTACAACCGCAAAAGCAGGAATTATAATGTGTGGGCTAAGGAAGTTACTTGCATGCACGAGGTTGATGCGGTATGAGCATGGGTCAGCTGTATCTGAAAGTCCTGATTATCATGGTGGCGCTGTTCGTCTTCATGATACCTGGATTTGTACTGAAGAGAATGGGCAAAATAGGCGAAGGTGGCACCCTTACCCTGTCCAACCTTCTTTTATACGTATGCCAGCCCATGCTTGCCATTAAGTCCTTCTGCGTGTTCTCGGACGATGACTGGGCCGCGATACAGGAAATGTCCAAGCTGTACATCCTGAAGAACTTCGCCATTACCGCGGCCATTGCTGCCATAGGCTACATAGTGATGTTCATCATCTGCAAGCTGGTCTTCATAAAGTGGAAGAACAGGAGCGAAGCGGACGTGTACTCATTCATAGCCATCTTCTCCAACTGCGGCTTTCTGGGGCTCCCCTTCATACAGGCCTTCACGGACAATGACCCCATGGCAGTCATGTACCTTATGGTGGTCAACATCATATTCCTGATCTTCTGCTGGACTTTAGGCGTGTATCTCATAACAGGGAACGTTCATTTCATACGTCCCAGAAAAGTCCTTTTGAACCCCGCCATCATATTCAGCGTCATAGGCCTCATCCTGTTCTTCGTGCCGAAGATCAACTTCTTCATGATAGAGAGCGTGGAGTACCTCCAGATCATCCCGGAGGACCTCTCCGCCATGACTGCCCCGCTGTCCATGATAATAGTCGGCATCCGCCTCGCGGACATCCACGTGAAGAACCTCTTCAACCGCGGCGGCATATATCTCGCCGGTTTCCTGAGGCTGATTATAGCCCCTGCGATAACGCTCTGCATAGGCCTCTGCTTCCGCGGACTTCTGGACTACTCCTCGGCATATGCCGAAGAGTATGTCTTCCTCGCACCCGTGATTTCCATGGCCATGTCCCCCGCCGCATCCGTTGTGGCAATGGCGGAAACGTTTGGAGGAGACAAGCAGACGGCAACCACGGCCTTCGTGTCCAATACGTTAATTTCCATAGTCTTCATACCACTGGCGATATCCGTGGCCATGATCATATGACGCCCGCAGCAGGAGTCATTATATAAAAACGCAGCACCTTGGCGGTGCTGTTTTTTATGCATTATGCAATATGGCCAAAGCCGCCCTCCTGAGACAGAAATGACGGTATATATGAATGAATTTGAGTACAAACATTTGTTTCTTAGCGGCTCCAATTGGATGGTTTTTTCCTGTTGGGCCCTGCGGAGTCCTGCGGCCTCCTCCTGCGGGCGGCAGAAAGGATAAAAGACCGGACTTGCATCCGGTCTTTTATGCGCTTTTCTATATGAGACTCAGTATCGCGTGTAATCTGAATTTGCATGCTGCATGCCTTGTGCGGCTCCGCAGCCCTGCGGGTTACTCTGTCCTGAGGGCCACAACGGGGTCCTTCTTGGCTGCTGCGGATGCCGGGATGAGGCCTGAGATGAGCGTGAGGATGAAGGATACGCAGATCATGATGAGCGCCTCCCACCAGGGCAGTGCGCACAGGGTGTAGATGCCGAAGTTGAGGCCTACTGCGAGGTTGATGATGGCCGATATGATGTACGTCAGCACTATTCCCACTATTCCCGCGGCAAGGCCTATTATGAAGGTCTCGGCATTGAACAGGGACTTGATGTCCCTCTTTCTCGCGCCGATTGCGCGCAGGATGCCGATCTCTTTGACACGCTCCACTACCGACACGTACGTTATTACTCCGACCATGACCGTGGATACCACAAGCGACAATGCAGTGAAGCATATGAGGGCTATGGTTATCATGTTGATCATGGTGTCCACAAGCGAGATTATGAGGCCTACGCTGTCCGTATAGGTTATCTCATCCCCTTCGGTCAGCGTGGCTGTATGAGTGCCCCCTGATGCGTCCGTCCATGTCAGGACATTGTTTTCCGCACCGCAGAAACTGTTCCAGTTGTCCAGCCAGTCCGTGACGTATACCTTGTAGTCAAAGTCCACGGGGTAGATGTAAATGGACGTTGGCAGGCTTGCGCCTGCAAGCATGCCGGCCGTCACCTGCATCATGGTGCTTGAATCCATGGAGCCGGACATCATGGACATGAAATTCATGCTGGCAAGGAGAGTGTACATGCCCGCTTCGGTCAGTATCTGCTCATTGCCGTAATCATCATCTTTAGGGTATGTGAAGTTGTAGTAGTAAGGAACGCTGTCCAGATAGCCGTTTGTGTTCTCGTTGACGTACTGCACTATCTCACTTTCCAGTGAAGACTCTATTGTCTTCTTCGTGAGTGCGGATGTGTAATACAAGCCGGAGGACAGGCAGCCGTATGATATGCCGGACTTCTTCTGGAGAATCACCTTCACGTTCATGTCCATGCCGGAATCAGAATCGAATGCTTCATATTCAGGGGGAGTCACAGTCTGCATGTAAACTCCGTTATAATACACGTCTATTCCGTCCGTAGGCCCCTGCCCGTCAGAATAAGCCTTGTAATAATAACTCTTGGATGTCGTTCCGTCCGGACCGGCAACATCCCTTGAGCCGTATATGACGTCATTCGGATACCAGGTAAACTTCTTGCTTGTTATCTCGCTTAAGTCCCATCCGCCGGCGGTGTTGCCTTCTTCATCCAGATGCGCGAGATATTTGTTGGCCGCATCTTCGTCATACCCGTCCTGCCCTGCCTCCATGAAGGCATAATGCAGGAAATCATACTCGGACATGAACGCATACTGCGCCATGTTCAGGTCTGAAATGGAATTCCCGCTTAAGACCATTATGAGAGTGGACGGGTCGTTGAAGATTTCCTCAAGCTCTGCGTCCGTCATTTGGTCCTGCGTCTTGCCTGTGTCCGTGGCAATTATGTCATACTGGCTTAAGATATACTCATAGTTGTCCGGGATCTCGGACATGGTGTCCATGGTGCTTATAAGGGATGAGTATGCGGAATAATCCGGCTGCGTGCCAAGGACGGATGTGTATATGCCGCGGATGGCCGTTACGGAGACGTTCTCGGTTGTAGGGTTGAGTCCGTTGGCGCTGTATGTGTCAAAGTCCGTGTAGATGTAGTTGGCCATGTCAAAGTCATAGCCGAACTGTATTGTGTTATAGTACTCCTCAGGCATGGACTCAACATAGGAGAGGTAGTCCTCCGTAATCATGTTGGTCGTTGTCATGGAACTCATGCTCATGAGGGACTCAAGGAGCGAGTTTATGTATGCCTTGTCCTTCAGCTTGGTGACAGGAACTCTGGTGCTGGAGGAATCCGCGGCGTCCATAAGGGATGAATAGCTTATGGCTGTCTCGGTTACTGATATGGGATAGCCGGAAAGCATGTCATCCTCCATGTCCCCTATGTAGTTGGTCACGCCGGATGAGATGGCAAGAACCAGGGACACGCCAATAATGCCTATGCTGCTCGCAACTGCCACCATCACGGTTCTGCCGGATTTTGAAAGCAGGTTCTTGAGGGACAGGCCGAAGGCCATGCCGAAGGACATGGAAGTGCGCTTTTTCTTGCCCTTGTTGGTCTTGGGACGCACTACGGGTGCGCCGCTTTGACCCTCTCCTCCCTCTGAAGGTTCGTCTGCGGCCGCCTGCATGCCTTCAGCAGGCTCTCCTGCAGGTGCCTCTGCGGGCTTTGCAGAGGTCTGGAGGTCTGCGGGCTCCGGGGCTGCCTCTGCGGCGGTTTTTGCGGCCTCGGCTGCAGCCTCAGCCTCTTTGTATGCGTTCTCTTCGGCCTGCTCTGAGGCGATGTCGAAGGGCATGGTGTCATCAGTTACGGCACCGTCAAAGAGACGGATGATACGGGTGGCGTACTGCTCCGCAAGCTCCGGGTTGTGGGTGACCATTATGACCAGCCTGTCGCTGGATATCTCCTTGAGGAGGTCCATGATCTGCACGGATGTCTTGGAGTCCAGGGCGCCTGTAGGCTCGTCCGCGAGGACTATTTCAGGGTCATTGATAAGGGCGCGGGCGATTGCCACTCGCTGCGCCTGTCCACCGGAAAGCTGGTTGGGGCGGTTGTTTATCTTGTCCGCAAGGCCAACTTTAGCTAAGGCGTCTATGGCTCTCTGGCGCCTCTCCTGCTTGTCCACGCCCGCAATCATAAGGGCCATCTCTACGTTCTGCAGGATGGTCTGGTGGGGGATTAAGTGGTAGCTCTGGAAAATGAATCCTATGGAGTGGTTTCTGTATGTGTCCCAGTCCCTGTCTGTGTATGACTTGGTGCTTACGTCTTCTATGAGAAGATCGCCGGACGTGTAATGGTCCAGTCCGCCTATGATGTTGAGAAGCGTGGTCTTGCCGCAGCCCGAAGGGCCGAGCACGGCCACAAACTCGTTTCTTCTGAACGCCAGGTTTACATCTTTAAGGGCGTGCACCTGCCCGCCGGCGGCGTCATACGTTTTGTAAATGTTCTTCAGTACAAGCATGCTGTATTCCTTTGGTCCCGCAGCTCCCACTCTGCGTCTTTTGTAGTCTCATATAGTGTGTTTTCGTGAATTCTTTCCTGGTAATAAAAGGGGCGCCTGTCCCATTCTGCTATAACACAGCATTATACAGGCCCTTTATAACAGTTTTGAGTGCAGATTTTGAAAATATTGTGAATATGAACAAATCCGGCCTGTTTGTCCATATCCGTTCCGTACTATTTGTCTTCCTCCGGACGGTCTTCCGAAGATGCTGCAGCAGCGGCTGCCTGGGAGCCGGAAACCAGGGCGGAGTCCTGCTCTGCCTTGTATGTCTTGAGGGCATCTTCGAGGCCGTTTTGGGACTTGAAGGCAAACAGGAACGAAGGGCGCACCTTGCCCTTGTTGCCGGTCTTCTCGATGAGCTTCTCTTTGGCGTCTGCCTTGACGGCGTCAAACTTGTCATGGATGCTTTCCTTGAGCTTCTCGTACGAGATCACCATCCTGTTCTCTGTGGCGAACTTGCGGAGATGGGCCGTAAGGTTTATGGAGTGGCCCAAGTCCACAAGGAACACGCCGAGTATGATGCCCACAAAGAAGCCGAAGATTATGTTGTTCGTGAACCAGGCTACGGCATCTATGACGTACGGATCTATGACAAAGTAGAAGATTACGGCCACGACAAGCCACAGAAATGAGAACAGCGGGCAGATGATGCCCTGTATGTTGCCCCACTGGTGTGAATAGTCCCAGAGCTTTATCTTGAGGCCCTTGATAAAGATTAACCCGGCTATATACTCGATTAAAATCATCGCAGCCGTCATGACGGCAATGTATGCGAGGGCATTGCCCCAGCCGGAGCCGGTCTCAATGGGGATGAGCGTCACGCCGTACAGGCCGGCCAAGCCGAAGCCGTAAAGAGGCAGGTACGGGCCGGTGAGAAAGCCGGGGTTGATCCACTTTTTGGCTGTGAAAAGGCGTCTGAAAAGAACTTCCAGACACCATCCGAGCACGCTGCCCACTACAAACAGAAAACAGGCGATTAAGAATCCTTCCATGCTGCCTCACTTTATGAGGCCCGCCTTGAGGCGCGCCTGGCTTCTCTCTGTCCCGAGAATCTTCATTATGGTGCACAGGTCCGGGGAGTTGGGGCTACCCGTTATGGCCGTGCGGAGCACTCCCGCCGCGTCTGAGACGCTGCCCGCGAAGCTTTCCGGGGATGCCTTGTACTCGCTGGCCTCTGCGGCAAAGCCTGCCGCTTTTGCTGCCGCTTTAACCTTTGCAAACCAGGCGGAGTTGTCATCATTGATGTCATATAGCCCGGCGAAGGTCTGTATCATGGTGTTCACTGCATCATCCGGGAATGCATATTTGAGGTCCGGATTGTATGTGTCATCAAAGAAGTATGACGTAAGGCGCGTGAACTGCAGCCCCGTCTCTATGTCCTTGCGGCGTTTTTTTGATGATGTGCCCATTATGAGGTTCAGAATCTGCAGTATGTACTCCCTGTCCTTCATGTGGGCCTTGTCCGCATCCGTGCCGTAATCCTTTGCCCATTCTGCAAGAAACTCGTATACATCCTCCGGGTCCATGCGTGAGATTTCATCCCTGGAGATGTCCTTGAGCTTGTCCAGGTCAAAGAGTATGCCGCTCTTGCCCATCTTCTCCACCTTGAAATTATACTCGCGCCAGTCTGCATCCGGATTCTTGCGGTACCACTCCTCAAAGCCGGAATTCAAGATGGTCATGAGATACTTCATAACGGCCGCAGGGCAATAGCCTTCGGAGCGGTAATATTCAAGTGAGAGCTCCGGGTCCTTGCGCTTGGAAAGCTTGCGCTTTGACTCGCCGTCCATCTTCATAAGTGATGACGTGTGGGCGTATTTGGGAGGCTTGAATCCCAGAACGGAGAATAGCTCCAGATGCACAGGCAGGCTGGAGAGCCACTCTTCGCCGCGTATAACGAGCGTTGTGCGCATGAAATGGTCATCTATGGCGTGGGCAAAATGGTACGTAGGGATGCCGTCAGACTTTAAAATCACAATGTCCTGGCTGTTCTCGGGCACCGTTATCTCGCCCTTTATGACGTCCCTGAACGTGTGCTTCACATTGGAATCGCCCATGGACTTCAGGCGTATCACGTACGGCTTGCCGGCGTCTATATTGGAGCAAACCTCTTCCGGGGTGAGATTGCGGCATCTGGCATACTCGCCGTAGTAGCCCGGAGTCTCCTTCCTTTCCGTCTGCAGGGCGCGTGTCTCATTAAGATCCTCTTCAGTGCAGAAGCAAGGGTATGCCCTGCCCTCTTCTATGAGCTTCCTCGCAAAGGCACGGTATATCTTCACCCTCTGGCGCTGGTAATAGGGGCCGTAGAAGTTTGTGAGGGACTGGGTCTCGGCGCCTTCGTCAAACTTCAGGCCGAAGTATTTAAGAGAGTTTATGACGCTTTCAACCGCACCGTCCACCTTCCTCTTGTTGTCAGTGTCCTCTATTCTGAGATAGAATATGCCGCCGGAAACATGGGCAGCCCTCTCATCCGCAAGCGCGGAATACAGGTTGCCAAGGTGTATGAACCCTGTAGGGGACGGCGCAAGCCTCGTGACCTCTGCTCCCTTCGGAAGGCTCCTTACAGGGTACAGGTCCTCGTACTTGGCCGGGTCTATAAGGTCCGTGTCCGGTATGATTTTCTTAGCCAATTCTTTCAAGTCCATGATGCATGTCACCTGTGTATATAGAATGCCTTGCGGCATGATATGCTTTATTCTGCCTTCCCAGGCTCTGATCCTGCATCAGCCTCCGCGGAGGCTGTGTCTGTCTCTTCAGAACCCGTTTCCGGCTCTTTGGAAGCTGCATCCTTTTCTTTGATGCCGGTATCTGTGCTGTCTGCGGAAAGATCCGTCTTGGGTGTCTTGGGTGTCCTGGATGTCCTGGGTGTCTTGGGAGTCCCGGATGCTTTAGGCGCCTTGGGCGCGCTGGGTGTCCTTGCCGCTTTAACGGGGACGGCTTTTGCTGCGTTCTTGCCTGCCGTCTTGCGCTTTGCCTGCCTCGTGGCCTTTATCTTGGGAAGCTGGCTTGTCATGAACCAGCGGAGGACAAACCACATGATTATAAGCACTTCAAAGACGGCGGCACCAAGATATACCCACTGCACCTGTTCGTACCATGACAGAGCAAACTGGAACACAAATTCGGCAGCAATGAGAACACACGACCACAGCACAAGGGATGATGAGACAGCCTGGAAGACCTTGTGCCACCACTTTACGCAGAACACAAGAAGGACAATGGACATAGGCAGCGGGGCCACTATAAACACCATCCAGGCATATGAACTTGTACTGGGCACAAAGTGCAGAATCAGGAACAGCACAGTTGCCACAAACCACACAAAGACAGCCGAAATGCACGTGATGAGCAGCCTCTTCACGTTTATATGCTTCACCGGCTGAGCAGACTCGGCCACGTTCTTCTTTGTGACCAGCTCATCCAGCGTTATTCCGTATATCTTGCATATCTGTATAAGAACCCTTATGTCAGGTATGGCCTCTCCCCTTTCCCATTTGGATACGGCCTTGTCCGAATAGTTGAGCATCTCCGCAAGCTGCTTCTGAGTAAGGTGTGCCTTGTCCCTCAGCTGCACAAGGTTCTTGGATATGGTCTCTTTCAGCTCATCCATACGGCGATTTTAGCATATGTATGTGAAAATTACAAGCAAATCAGCTTCTCTACTGTGTGTAGAATGTGAAATTACAGCTTAGTAGAATTGCACAAACTTTCATCAAAAACGGCACCTGTGTGTCAATTTCGCTCTACTCCGCCAAAGTAGAGTTCTCTAATTTAGTGCACACTGCACAAATAAACAACACTCTGTCCAATAATTATTTCACACTTCAGACCGTTCTTTGCCACTTCCATTTCACCGCCTGACGTGATACAATATTTCCTGCCGGAATAAGGCATCCGGACACTTTGGAGGACACACACCATGACCATACAGGAAGCTATGGAGCAGCGCCATTCCGTGCGCAGCTATCAGGACAGGCCCATCCCTGAAGACATAATCTCAGCCCTGCAGGCAGAGACAGACGCCTGCAACGCAGAGTCCGGGCTTCATATACAGCTCGTGACCAACGAAAAGGACGCATACAAGGGCAAGTTTGACTGCTGCAGCGCCTATATAGCCCTCGTAGGCAAGAAGACGGACGACTTCTCAGACCTCTGCGGCTATTACGGCGAACGCATTGCCATTGCCGCCCAGATGCTTGGACTCAACTCATGCTGGACGGCCCTCTCTGTTTCCAAGGGAGCCGTAAAAAAGAATGTCTCCATCCTTGACGGAGAGAAGCTCTGCATGACCATAGCCTTGGGATACGGCACCACACAGGGCATGCCTCACAAGTCCAAGTCTCCTGAGAAAGTCTCATCCGCCCCTGCGGATGCCCCCTCATGGTTTGCAGACGGCGTAGCAGCAGCACTTCTGGCACCCACGGCAATCAACCAGCAGAAGTTCACATTTACCTACACCCCTGACGGCAAGGTTGCCGCCAAGGCCGGCTTCGGCCCGTATGCAAAGGTAGATTTAGGCATCGTGAAGTACCACTTCGTTGCAGGCTCCGGACAGTCCAGAGACATCTTCGTATAAAGCCACAGAAAGGCCGTTAGAAGCGGCTTATATGCACTTATAGCGCATACAGACCAAGATTTAGGGAGAACCGTTTTGGCTCTCCCTTTTGCTTTATGACGCGTGGATTTCATCCGCTAGGTCATATGCTCTTCCATGTACTTCCGGGCGGACTCTCTGATTTCTTCCAATCCCTTCCTCATGCGGCTGGTGTTGTCTGCCATGGCAAGACGGATGCCAAAGTTCTCCACAAAAGAGAAAAGGTCATGGGCCGGCTTCCTGTCCATGCTCTCTGTGTAGGCAAGAATGTATTTAAGACCGAAGGTGTCATTGGACACAAACCTGATGAGCTTCTCGTACCTTTTGCATCTGCGGGGGTGATTCTCTATGTCTGTGACGTTGAAAGCAACCATCTCAGAATCGCCAATCAACTCTCTTATATACAGATAATCTGCAGGGTCAACAAGTGGCATTGTCAATATGGGTTTGTCGCCGGATTTTGAGTAAAACCATGCCGCCAGATCTTTCATTGTACGGCACCACTCCATCTTTTTCTCCGCGGAAGCCCTGGCCGGGAACCTGGATGGAAGTACGTACACGGCTTCACGGATTTTGAGTTCAAAGTTGGCAAGCTCTTCCTCGTCTCCGTTCACAAAGAAGTTCCATAGCCCTCCCCTGCCGTATATGACATCCTCGCAGTCATAGAACGCAATATAGGTCGTATTACATTTATGCTTGTAATCAGACTGTCTGAAAGAGGTCACATACCGGTCTTCATAGTCTGAAAAAGGATTGAAATAGCTTTGGTATGAGCAGCCTTCCGGTATGTAAATCTGCTTTTTGTATGTGCCACCCCATTCGTAATGATACTCAAGCTCTTTGAAGAAGATTTTTTCCCATGTGATGTCAAGCTTATCCTCAAGCTGATGAATGGTGGCTATGAAGTCTTCATCAGCATCTTCATAATCCCATATGTCCGCATCCCCTAAGGTTGCGTATGCGAACTTGAGAAGGGACTTTATATAATCCCTGTACGGCATGAGCACATCTCTGTCAAGTTCGGCCACCGTCTCAAGCAAGCAGCCGTTATAATAAGTGCCGTCATCAATTATGGACTGACTGAGAAGATACAAAGCCTGCTCCAACACAATCTCAGGAAATCCTACATGTATCAAGCACCTCATTACATCCCATTGGCTGAGTTCAAGCTGGGTCTTAAATATGAAATCGTTGTACCATTCAACGATATTGTCATCAAGGTGAGTTGTAAATGGTTCTATATGGTATATTTCTTTTATTGTCAAGTCTCGCATAATAACTGCCTTCCCGCCCTGTGCAGCGGGTTTCTGTAATCAATAAGGGAGGGCCGCTTAGGAGCAGCTCTCCCTTTGAATACATCATGCAGCCTTTTGCGGCGAGGTTACTTGCCCCAGACATCTTCGGCTATCTCCTTGACGAGGCGCAGTTTTGCCCACTGCTGCTGTTCGGTGAGCTTGTTGCCTATCTCGCAGGACGCGAAGCCGCACTGCGGGGAAAGGCAAAGGCGCTCCAGGGGGATGTATTTGGAAGCTTCTTCTATGCGGGCCTTTACGGCGTTTTTGTCCTCAAGGAAAGGACTCTTTGTTGTTATGAGGCCCAGGACAATCTTCTTGTCCGGGGAGACGTACTTCAGGGGCTCGAAGGAGCCGGAGCGGGCGTCATCGTATTCGAGGAAGAACGCATTTACGTTCTCGCCGCCGAAGACAAGCTCGGCTATGGAATCGTAGCCGCCCTGGCACGCCCATGTGGAATGGAAGTTGCCGCGGCAGATGTGGCTGTTGATTACCAGATCTTCGGGCTTCCCCTCAATGGCCATGTTGTTCATCTGCACAAACTGCTTCTCAAGGACCTTCAGCTCTTCCTTGCTGCGGCCGAATATAAACTCTGCCGTAGGGTCCACAAAGCACCCCCAGGTGCAGTCATCGAACTGGATGTTGCGGCATCCGGCGGCGTACAGCTGCTGGATAACCTTCTTGTAGCCCGCGGCAATGTCTGCCATCAGGGCATCCATGTCCACGCCGCCTCCGGGCAGAGGATAGTACTTCCCGGTGGCCTCCATGCTCATGGGGAAGATCATCTGCTCCAGGAACTGTGCAGGAGCAGGCATTGTCTGCTTTGCGGCAGTGTTTGCGTCTTCAAAGGACTTTATGTAGCGGTAATGGGACACGAAGGGATGCTCTCCCTCCAGGGAGACCCTGCCGTTCAGATAAGTGTCATCTATCATGGCCGGCTCATCGTGGAAAGGTATTCCGCTGGCAGTCTTGGTATGGGTCACGCCCTGGAATCCCCACATGAAGTCCAGATGCCAGGTGGCTCTTCTGAACTCGCCGTCCGTTATGATGTGGTATCCCAGAACCTTCTGGCGTGCAACCACTTCGGCTATGGCGTCATCCTCAACGGCCTTTAAAGCCGCTGCATCTATCTCGCCCTTCTCAAACTTTGCGCGCGCGTCTTTAAGGCGCTGCGGACGCAGGAAGCTGCCCACGAAATCATAGCGCCAGGGTGCTCTCACATTGCTCATAATTTTCCTCCACTTAAGCCTTTGCGGCGTTATATACGGCCTGTCTGGCCGTTATGCAGCGGCCCGTGGGCCGCTTTATGTGAAGCCCTTGGGGGCTTGCTGGCTGCTGTATATGAGGGGTTTTACGGCTTCATAGAAGCCCTTGCATCCGGCCTCTATCTCGTCAAAGGCCCGGGCAAACTCACGCGTGTACCAGGGATCGTCTATATCCTCTGTAACGCCGTCAAAGTCCTTGGAAAAACGCCGGAGCTTTATGACCTTGTCCATGTACCTGCCGCCCGTAATCTGTTGCATGCCAATGTAGTTGTACTCATCCATTATGAGAATAAAGTCGCTGCGCTGTATCTCATGCAATGTTATCTTGCGTGCCTTGTGGTTCTCGCCGTACTGTCCTAAACCGCGCTTCTCCAGCTCTTTTTTGGCCTCCCTGTACAGATGGGCGCCGGCCACACAGTCTGACGTGGCCCTGGATGAGACATGCACCAGGCTCTCGCAGCCCTCTTTCCGCAGAATGTCCTTGAAGATTATCTCAGCGGACGGGGAGCGGCATATGTTGCCGTAACAGACAAAAATAACGTCCAGCATATCCTATGTGTTGGGCTTGAGCCTCTTCAAATCCCCTGTGTAGGGCACATAATTCTCAAGGTAGTCCAGGATCTCCTCCGGCGTGGAGCAGTATGCATAGAGCTTGTGGCAGTCCGGGGTTATGAAGCCCTTCTCCTCCACCCTGCACATGAAGTCCTCCAGCTCCCTGTAATACCTGTCTATGTTGAAAATGACTATGGCCTTGTTGTGCTGGCCCAGCTGCTTCAGCGTGAGAACTTCATAGAACTCCTCAAAGGTCCCAATGCCGCCGGGAGTCACGATGAATGCGTCCGCATCCTGCTCCATAAGGAACTTCCTCTCCGCCATTGTACCTGTATATGTGAGCTCATCGCACTCCTGGTATATAATTTCCACGCCTTCTTCCCTGAAGAACTCCGGGATTATGCCGTGTATATAGCCGCCTCCGCGCTTGACGCCCCTTGCAGCGGCTCCCATGAGCCCCGTGGCGCCCGCGCCGAACACAAGAGAGTGGCCCTTCTTTGCCATCTTCTCTCCGAGGTCCTCAACGGCCTCTATGTACTTTCTGTCTATAGTTGCGCTGGATGCGCCGAATACGCAAATCTTCATGATGCACCTTATATCCGTCTGTTCTGTGTGATACCCGTATTATATGGCAGAATGTGCGAAATGTCAAACCTGCCGCACAAAGCCTCACACACTCTTCACACAGCCTGCACCTTACAGCCATACGGTTATGAAACCTGTTTTGTACCCCTTTTCTGTGCCGGGAAAAATCTCAGGCTCTTCAGACGGGGCTGGAATCTCATCCCCGTCCTCAAGCATTCCCCCCAGATGGATCTCCAGGGCTTCATGTGTCATCTCTTGGGCATGCTCCAGATTCCTGCCCCAGCTGGTGCATCCGGGCAAATCCGGAAAGTACACACTGTATTCCCCTCTTTTGCCGGGTTCAAACACTGCCATGAATGAATATTCTCTCATAATGGCCTCCGTATATAAGCCTCATACGGCCGGATAGGCCATTATATGACCCGTCTTAAGGCTTGTCAAGACAAATTTCCGGCAACCGGAACCACGCACAGTAAAGAAGCAGGCACATTTAGGGGTGCCTGTATGTGAGGTCCTGGTATTGGTGTTTGTGCGCGCAGCTTCAACTGTCTGCGGGAAGGGCGGCGATAGCGCCGTATGAATCGGCAGCCATTTTTGGCGCATGTTCAGAATTGGAGATTCCGAAGCCTACAGCGCAGGATATGTCCGTTATAACTATAAAAAATCAAGTTCTTGAGCCGGATTTTTGACGTTTTTTGACGTAATTTAGACCCCGTTTTTGACGTTTTTTGGAATGATTTTAACCCTGGTTTTGACTTTTTTTTGAAAATTTAATGAACAGTGTTGATATTTACCGGCCACTGCTGCGCCGAGATTTTGAATCAAACGAAAGCCGGTTCCATTGCTGGAACCGGCCGTTTATGGAGTTTGGTTGTGCGTGTCAAATGAGTAAGTCAGCTGCCTGCGGGGAGAGCAGCAATAGCTGCCTTCATGGAGCGGACAAAGTCTGCCACTTTGTCCCCGGCACCGGAGCCGTACTTTGCGATGATGTTGACCACGGCGCTGCCCACGATGGCTCCGTCTGAGGCAGCGGCCATTTTAGCGGCCTGTTCGGGGTTGGATATGCCGAAGCCTACGGCACAGGGAACGTCTGTGACGGCACGGATGCTGCGCACCATTGCGCCTATGTCCGTGGTTATCTGCCCGCGCATGCCTGTGACTCCCATGGAAGAGACAACGTATATATATCCTTCCGCCTCTTTGGCTATGCTGCGGATGCGGCTCTCGGACGTGGGGGAGATCATGGATATGAGGCTTACGTTGTGCGCATTGGCGGGTCCTAAGACCTCCTCGCGCTCTTCAAAGGGCACGTCCGGGACCACTATGCCGTCTATGCCAAGCTTTTCGCACCTTGCAAAGAAGGCGTCATAGCCGTAATGGAAGACGGGGTTGATATACGTCATAAAGACAAGGGGCTTGTCTGTCTTTTCACGTACCTTCTCCACTATCTCAAAGGCCTTGTCCGTTGTCATGCCGCCCTTGAGGGCGCGGAGGCTTGCCTCCTGGATTACAACGCCCTCCGCCGTGGGGTCTGAGAATGGTATTCCTATCTCCACAAGGTCCGCCCCGGCGTCAAACATCTTCAGTATGAATGACACAGTAGCCTCAGGAGTGGGGTCTCCCGCCGTTATGAACGGGATGAACGCCTTGCCGTTGGGCGTTGCGAAGACCTGCGGAAGCTTGTTGTTGAGGCGCGGCCTGCCATTGGATTTCATATCTGTATTCTGCTCTGTCATGATAATCACCTTCCTGAAAAAACGCCAGGTTTCAGTCCCTGAGGTCCACGCCGCGGTAGCGTGCAATGGCGGCAACGTCCTTGTCCCCGCGTCCGGAGAGGCACACTATGATGCTCTGGTCCGGGCTGTAATCCTTCGCTATCTTGCGCACCTCGGCAATGGCATGAGCGCTTTCAACGGCGCATATGATGCCCTCTGTGCGGGCAAGGTACTCAAAGGCGTCCACGGCCTCGTCATCCGTTATGGGCACATATGTGGCTCTGCCAGTGTCATGGAGCCATGCATGCTCCGGGCCTATGCCGGGGTAATCCAGGCCGGCTGAAATGGAGTACACGGGAGCTATCTGCCCGTACTCATCCTGGCAGAACAGGGACTTCATGCCGTGGAAGATGCCCACAGAGCCTGTTGCAACGGTGGCAGCCGTTAGGGCCGTGTCCACGCCCTTTCCTGCCGCCTCGCAGCCTATGAGCTCCACATCCTTGTCCGGTATGAAGTTGTAGAACATGCCCATCGCGTTGGAGCCGCCTCCCACGCACGCCACGACTGCTGCGGGAAGCTTGCCCTCCTTCTCCAGTATCTGCCTGCGGGCCTCTTTGGATATCACGCTCTGGAAGTCACGGACCATCATGGGGAAGGGATGGGGTCCCATTACGGAGCCTATCATATAGTGCGTGTCCTGCACCCTGCAGCTCCAGTCCCTCATGGCCTCGTTTATGGCGTCCTTGAGTGTCTGCGTGCCCGTCATGACAGGGGTTACCTTGGCGCCTAAAAGCTCCATCCTGTATACGTTGAGGGCCTGCCTGTCCGTGTCCACCTTGCCCATGTACACTTCGCACTCCATGCCAAGAAGGGCCGCAACGGTTGCCGTTGCAACGCCGTGCTGGCCCGCGCCCGTCTCGGCAATGAGCCTGGTTTTCCCCATGCGCTTTGCCACAAGCGCCTGCCCCAGGCAGTTGTTTATCTTGTGCGCGCCGGTATGGTTGAGGTCCTCGCGCTTCAAGTATATCTTTGCCCCGCCGAGGTCCTTTGTCATCTTCTCCGCATAGTACAGCATGGAAGGCCTGCCTGCGTACTCGCACAAAAGCCTGTGCAGCTCCGCCCTGAACTCCGGGTCCTTCTTGCACTCTTCATAGCAGTCCTCCAGCCTGTACAGCTCATTCATAAGCGTCTCGGAGATGTACTGCCCTCCGTATATGCCATATCTTCCCTTGCTCATAATATCTGCTCCTTAAGTCCTGCCTTTCCGGCAGGCCTGTATGTATAATGTTCCGCGCGCATGTCTCCAGCGCAGTATGTTCTCCATATGGTGCCAGCAGCGCTCTGCATGGCCGCCCAATATAACGGTTCATGCGGGAATATGCCGCGGATAACAGGCTTTCGCCCCGTTATATGGCCTGTCTGTGCCCTGTGGGTGTCATCCGTTGAAGCCGTGCGCCGCCTGCACAAGGGCCTGCATTTTTGCGGGATCCTTGCGGCCGTCTGTCTCCGCGCCGGAGCTTACGTCTATGCAGTACAGCCCCGGCATCTTAAGAGCCTCCGCTATGTTTCCTGTGTTTATGCCTCCGGCCAAAAAGTACGGTCTGGATGCCGCAGAGAGCAGGGACCAGTCAAACTGCTTGCCGCTTCCCTGCCCCGCATCCAGCAGCAGATAATCCGCGCTTGATTCCTGCCAGCGAAGGATATCTTCCCTGCTGGTTACCTTGAAGGCCTTTATGACGGGCTTCCCGGAAAGAGCCTTTATCTTTTGTACCTGCTCCTCTGTCTCATGCCCGTGCAGCTGCGCTATGTCTATGATCCCCTGCTCCAAGAGAGTGGTTATCTCCTCTGTGCTCTGATCCACAAACACGCCCACAGCAGGGATACTGGGGTCCAGAAGGGCTTTAAGGGCCTTTGCCTGCTCCGGAGCAACCGTTCTGCGCCTGCCTGTAGCGAAGACAAAGCCTATGTAATCCGGGCGGACGGAGCTGGCGGCCAGGATGTCTTCCGGCCTTGTAAGCCCGCATATCTTTATCTTCATGCCTCACCCTCTCCTTTGCCCAAAGCGTGCACGGATGTGCCGCGCAGGCGGGCAATCTCCGCGGCCTTGTCCCTGGAGCGCATGAGGGTCTCGCCAATGAGCACGGCGTTCACGCCGTTTGACTCCAGTGTCTCTATGTTCTCCCTGGTCTTCATGCCGCTCTCTGACACAAACAGCACATCTGCGGGAACCTGCTTTCTGAGCCGGACGGAGTTCATGATGTCCACGGTGAAGTCCTTGAGGTTTCTGTTGTTGACGCCTAAGATATGCGCCCCGCAGGACACTGCGGTCTGGATCTCTGTCTCATCATGCGCCTCCACAAGCGCTGCAAGGCCTAAGCTGTGCGCAATATCAAGGTATTCCTGCAGCTGCGCTTTGCCAAGCAGGGAGACTATGAGCAGCACCGCGTCCGCGCCAAGCGTCTTTGCCTCGTATATCATGTACTCATCCACGGTGAAGTCCTTGCGGATCATTGGTGTCCGGACAGCGGCGCGTATCTCGCGGAAGATGTCATCACTCCCCTGGAAAAACCGGGGCTCCGTAAGCACTGAGATGGCGTCCGCGCCGGCCTCCGTGTACTCCCTCGCTATGTCCAGATACGGGAATACAGGGGCAATGAGCCCTTTGGACGGGGAAGCCCTCTTTATCTCGCATATGAAGGATATGCCGGGCTTTAAAAGGGCCCTGTAAAAGGGATTGGTTTCCAGAACAAGCCCGTCTTTTTCATGCAGGTCCTCTGCCGTTTTTTTGCAGTCTGCAAGCGGGAGCCTTTCCTTGTGGTCTGCCACACGCTCCCTTGTGCAGTCTGCTATGGTCTCCAGAATGTTCCTCTTCTCCTCTGCCATGCTCTCTCCCTGCATACACTTATTATATAGTGCCCTGTGCGTCTGTTTATGCAGTGCATGCGCGCTGCATGAGACCGGTCCGCCTCTGGTCCGGATTACTCGTTGGAAAGACGGATAAAGGCCTCCATCCTGTCCTTTGCAGCGCCGCTGGAAATGACTTCTCTGGCAATGGCTATGCCATCTGCAAGGTCTTTGGCCTTGCCGCCCACTACTATGCCGGCTGCGGCGTTGAGAAGGACGGCGTCTGTCTTGGGGCCCTGGGCTCCTGAAAGGATGGCGCGTGTTATGTCCGCGTTCTCTGCAGGGGTGCCGCCGATGAGCTCTTCCCTTGCTGCAGTCTTCATGCCGAACTGCTCCGGGGTTATGACGTACTTCTTATATGCGCCGTGGTCTATCTCCACGATGCTTGTGGGAGCCGTTACCGTTATCTCATCCATCTTGTCCTGGCCGTATACCACCATGCCGCGTACAACGCCGAGGTTTGTAAGCACCCTGGCCTGGTCTTCCATGATGGCCTCGTCATAAACGCCGAGAACCTGCAGGTTGGCGCGTGCGGGATTGGTTATGGGGCCTAAGATGTTGAACACCGTGCGGATGCCGAGCTCCTTTCTGATGGGCCCTACATACTTCATTGCAATGTGATACACCTGCGCGAACATGAAGCACATGCCTATCTCCTTGAAAATCTCTGAGCTTCTCTCCGGCGATATCATGATGTTTGCCCCCAGCGCCTCCAGGACGTCTGCGGCGCCGCACTTGGAGCTTGCAGCCCTGTTTCCGTGCTTTGCCACAGGGACGCCTGCCGCAGAGATTACGAAGGCAGCGGTGGTTGAGATGTTGAATGAGCCGAAGTTGTCTCCGCCCGTTCCCACTATCTCAAGGGCGTCCCCTTCATGGGGCATTACAAGGGCATGGTCTCTCATGGCCGCAGCGGAACCGGAGATCTCCTCTATGGTCTCGCCCTTCATTGCAAGAGCGGTGAGATACGCGCTCTTTAAAACATCGCTTGCCTGGCCCGTCATGATCTCATTCATGACACCGTACGCCATGTCATACCCTATGTCTTTCTTTGCAGCAAGCTGCGCCAACGCATCGCGTATTATCATAATGTCCTCCACCGCAGCCACATGGCTGCATTTATGTTGAATCTTGTATATCTGCAATGGAATCATCCATTTGGGCACTGTTTTGCATCCGGTCCGCCCGGGCAGGGGCGGATCATGCGGCCCTTTTAAAGGGCCAGGAAGTTGCGCAGGATCTGCTTGCCGCCAGGAGTTAGGACGGACTCCGGATGGAACTGCACGCCGTATACCAGGAACTCCCTGTGCTGCACGGCCATGAGCTCGCCGTCCTTTGTCTTTGCAACAACCTTGAGGCACTCCGGAAGGGTCTCAGGGTCTGCCACAAGGGAATGGTACCTGCCCGCGACCATATCCGGCTCCATGCCCCTGAAGATGGGGCAGTCTGTGTCCAGAATGACCTCGGACTGTTTGCCGTGCATAAGCTCGCGCGCGTGGATTATCTCCCCTCCGAAGGCCTCGCATATGGCCTGGTGCCCGAGGCATATGCCGAGGATGGGAATCTCGCCTGCAAAGCGCCGTACGGCATCCTCGCAGATGCCGGCGTCCTTAGGTCTCCCGGGACCGGGTGAGATTATTATATGGCTGGGGCAGAGATGCGAGATGTCTTCCGTTGTCATCTCATCATTGCGGATGACCTTTATGTCCGGATTTATTCCGCCCACAAGCTGGTATACGTTGTATGAAAAGCTGTCATAATTGTCTATAAGAAGTATCATAGCGTCCTCTCCTGAATTCCTCCGGCATCCTCTCTGCATCCGGCCCGCTTTTAAGGCCTTGAGCGGAGGATTAAATGCCGCCCTCTGACTCCCGGACGGCGTTTATAACCGCCGCCGCCTTGTTGAGGCACTCCTGGTACTCATTCTCCGGGATGCTGTCTGTCACAATGCCTGCGCCGGAGCGGATGAACACCTTGCCGTTCTTGGAGAAGGCGAGGCGTATGGCAATGCATACGTCCAGGTTGCCGTCAAAGGAGATGTAGCCTATGGCCCCGCCATAGATGCCGCGCTTGTTGTTCTCCAGCTCGTTTATGATCTCGCATGCCCTGAGCTTTGGTGCTCCGGAGAGCGTTCCGGCAGGGAGGATGGAGTCCACAGCGTTAAGAGCGTCATACCCTTTGCGGATTGTTCCCGTTACCATGGAGCCTATGTGCATGACGTGGGAGTACCTTTCTATGCCCATGTACTTCTCAACCTTGACGGAGCCTATCTCGGACACTTTGCCGATGTCATTGCGCCCCAAATCCACAAGCATGTTGTGCTCCGCGCGCTCCTTCTCGTCTCCGAGAAGCTCTTCCTCCAGGGCCCTGTCCTCCTCCGGCGTCCTGCCCCTAGGCCTTGTGCCGGCCAGGGGAAATGTGAAGAGCTTGCCGTTTTCCAGCTTTACAAGCGTCTCCGGGCTTGCGCCCACTATCTCGCCGTCTTCGCCGGAGAAGTAGAACATGTACGGCGAAGGGTTGCTTGTGCGAAGCACCCTGTATGTGTCCAGAAGGCTACCCTCCGTCTCCGCCTCCAGCCTGTTGGAAAGGACCACCTGAAAGATGTCCCCCTCATAGATGTACTCCTTGCCCTTCTCCACCATATGGCAGTATGCCTCTTTGTTGAACAGGGGCTCAAAGTCTGTCTTAAGCTTCAAGGGCTTTGCCGTCTCCTTGTCCCCGTGGCGTATGAGGTCCGCCATCTTCTCTATCTCAAGCACCGCCTTGTGGTATCCCTTCTCCGGGGACGCAGCCTTGACGTTGGCAATGAGCATTATCTTCTGGCGGTAGTTGTCAAAGACAATGACCTTGTCAAAGAGCATGAGGTCCACATCCCTGAACCCGTCCTCATCCAGCGCATCCAGCTTTAAGGAAGGCTCGCTGTACTTGATGTAGTCATATGAGAAGTATCCCACAAGGCCTCCGGTAAAGGGCGGCATGCCCGGAAGCTGCGGGCTTCTGTTCTGGGCAAGGAGCCTTCTGATTTCATCCCTCGGGTTCCCCTTGAAGGTCTGGTCCGCGACGGCGGTGGATATGGTTATCTCGCAGTCCGTGCACTTGATGTCCAGCGTGGGTTCATAGCCTAAGAATGAGTACCTGCCCTGGCGCTTGTTTGCCTCGGCGCTCTCCAGAAGGTACACATGGCTGCTCACGCTCTGCAGCACACGCAGCACTTCTATTGTGGTTGTGCTGTCTGCGTATATCTCTCCGCAGACGGGTATTATGCCGTACTGCCCGCTTTCTGCAAGAGCCTTGACTTCTTCCAAAGACGGTGTGATTTTCATATGCCTGTCTCCTATACACTGCAGCACCCTCCGGCCCTGCATGGCCGGTGCGGGTTTTGCGCAAACAAAAAGTCCCTGACAAAATTCCACATTCTGTCAAGGACGAGTATGCCAAATACACCCGCGGTGCCACCTTGCTTCACAGCTTTGCGCTGCACTCTTTCCGGATACAATTATATCCCTGGCAACTGACGTATGCCATGCACGTCACAAAATACTCAGGCCAAAGCCCTTTCCTTGTGCCCTCCGCGGCCCATTTTACAGCCTGCCTTCTGCCCGGCTCTCATCTGCCCGGACTCTCTGTGAGCGCATATGCTGTCTTTACTCCCGCATCAACGGTTTGAAGCATATTCAATTCTGTCTGCAATTCTACACTCGCAAATTTTCAATGTCAAGAAAAATTTGCTGTGTTTCCAAACAGTATTCACACAAAATGCACTGTCTGAAGTGCACTGCCGTGATTTTCCCAAAGATTTGCCCTGCTGTGTTTCCGCTGGCATCCTCTCGCGCGCGTGCGCGCACGCGCGACCTATTATTATATAGGGTATGCGTGTGCTTTATGTTTATCGGTCCCACTGAGAAACGAATGTTTGTGCTTTTGCCCTTTGATCCGGCTTTGATCCGGCTCAGGGCCCAATAAGGGGTTACCAGCCCAAGGTCTCTCCGCCGAGGATGTGGATGTGCAGATGGAACACGGACTGGCCGGCGTCCTCTCCCTGGTTGATTACAAGGCGGAAGCCTTTCTCACAGCCGTTGGCGGCAGCTATGGCAGGGATCTTCTTAAGCATGTAGAGGACAAGCTCTGCCTGCTCGTCATTCATTTCAGCGAGGGTCTTGAAGTGGTCCTTGGCAATGGCGAGAAGGTGCACTTTGGCCTTGGGCTCTATGTCTTTGAAGACGAGCATCTTGTCATCTTCGTACACTTTGGCAGAGGGGACCTTGCCCTCTATTATTTTGCAGAAAAGGCAGTCTTCACTGAGCATCTTTTTCCAGTCTCCTTGATTTTACTTTACATGCAGCAAATGATATTACACCGCCCGCAAGGGCGCATCCTGCGAGTGTTAAGAGGGCTATTCCGCCCGCCGTGTACCAGGGATTCTCATCCGGCACGGTGAGGTACACTTCCGTGCCGTCTTCATTGACAGACCACGAGGAATAGTCCGGGTTGAGCACATAGAAGGCCTTTTCGCCTATCGTGCGGCACACGTACTCAGTGCCGTCATGGATAAGGTCCGCTGCGGCAGGCAGTACAGGGTCCGGTTCCTCTTCCTCTGTATCACCCTCCTCCGTGCCTTCGCCGCCTTCAGGGTCTGCTGCATCCGGATCCGAGTCCGGGTCTGTGGACGGACTCTCATCCGTGCCTTCATCCGGATTGTCTGTGTCCCCGTCCTGCTCTGCGGGAGCCTCCGTTATGGCACCGTCACCGGGGTCTTCGTCATCGCTCCCGGTTTCAAAGAAGTAGCTGTAGCTGATGCAGGCATCATCGCGCTCTATGCCGTCTATGACGGCAGGCAGGCGCTGGGTTACGGCTGTAAGCCGGCCGTCCGTGTAGGTGTATGAGTAGTTGTCCTCCATGGGGATGGTGTCATCATACGGGCGGCTTAAGTCCACGTCTATGGTGTGGCCCAGCTGCGCCTCTGAGATAAACTGGTCTATATCCGTGTATGCAAGGGCCGTTTTGCGTGAGGCGAAGGGATTCAGGGCAAAGAACAGTATGAGGAGCAGGGCTGCGCCGGTCAGGCACAGGCTCCCGGCAAGGTTGCCGGCTCTCGAATAGTATCCGGCGTCTTTGGCCTTGCCGCCGATTAAGCCCGTCTCCAGGTTTATGGACAGCTGCACTTCCTGCGTGTCCCCCGGGGAGACTTCCAGAGCGGGTTTCTTGCACCTGTATATAATCCAGACCTCAAACCATATGCCGGCTATGATAACCAGAGCGGTTACGACAATGTTGACCCAGCCTGCATCCGGCAGGTCCCACAGGGCATGCATGAGCATGGAGAGGGCCACACAGCCCCAGAAGCGCCAGTTTATGAAGGGCTTGCGGAACTTGGCAAAGGCCCAGCAGATGATGCCCGTCCAGGTGGCGTGGGTGCAGACCGCCATGCAGGCGCGTTCCAAGGCTATGGAAGATGCCGTTGTGACGCGTGTGAGCCATGTGGAATACACGTATATGTACCCGGCGTCCTCTGAAAGGGCAAAGCCGCAGCCTATGGCCACGCCTACAAGGAACGCCCCGAAGGGGTCCCGCTTCTTTAAAAGAAGCACACAGAGAATGGCGATGAGCGCCTTGCAGAACTCTTCCCAGAAGCCTACCCAGAAAGGCTCCGCCCAGTCTCCGTCCGGCACGTATGCAAGATACCCCAGCTGCGCTATGCATACAGAGGCAAAGCCGCCTAAGATGCTCACGCCCAGAAGGGTTAAGAGGGATATGTCATTGCCTGTATAGAGCTCATATATGAGCAGAAGGAAG
Source organism: Clostridia bacterium (assembly GCA_021204825.1). Classification (GTDB taxonomy): domain Bacteria; phylum Bacillota; class Clostridia; order Christensenellales; family Borkfalkiaceae; genus Coproplasma. The sequence continues at coordinate 75,701 of JAJPYR010000077.1, forward strand.
GCTATGCATCCCATCCCTGCGCCGAAAAGCAGCAGATGAGGGGCGCCGAGGCTGTTGCCTGTGAGGTAGAAAATGCCGGCCGCAATGGCAAAGAGGACTATGCAAAGACCCAGGAAACGGATGTACATCCAGGGGTATTTGTTGCGTATGCCCTCCCTGTGGCCCTTGAAGCCGCGCTGGAAGAGTTCCGTATAATCTTCCTTTGTGCGGGGACGGAAAGTCTGTACGAAAAAGACGGCCACGGCATGCCGTGCCCTGGATAGCCACCCCTGCTTGTGCTCATCCGGCTCATCCGGAACCGGATTCATGCCGGAATCCGGGTCTTCAGATGCAGCGGGCGATTGCTCCGTCTTCATATGCTCTCTCTATTTCCACCCTGTATTTTTTCCCCGGGACGAGCTCCCCGGGCGCGTATATCTTTATGTAATTGCCGGTATATCCGGTCCAGTACTGCCCCTGCCTGTCTTCCGCAATGAAGTCCAGCGCCTTTCCTGCAAACGAGGAGACAAATCTCACTTCCGCAGCCCTGCCCTCCGCAAGAAGCTGCTGCAGGCGGGCGTTCTTCACCGCATGCGGCAGGTCCTTTAATCTGGCGGACACAGTGCCTGCACGCTGGGAGTATTCAAAGGCATGCACTCTTGCAAACCCTGCCTCCCGTATTATGCTCAGGCTCTCGGCGAAGTCTTCATCCGTCTCAGTGGGGAATCCTGCGATAATGTCTGTGGTTATGCTCCCCTCCGGGAAATACATGTACACGAGCGCGCAGCGCTCCAGGTACTGCTCCCTGGTGTAATGGCGGTTCATGGCCTTCAGGACTGCCGTGCTCCCGCTCTGCAAAGAAAGATGGAACTGGGGGGCGAAGTCCTGTAGATGGGTGCAGGCCTGCAGGAAGTCCTCTGATATTATGCCGTTCTCCAGAGACCCTAAGCGGATGCGCGCGGGCACATCCTGCAGGGCGAGGATGAGGTCTGTAAGGGTCCGGCCTTCATGGCTGTATGCGGTCAGGTTGATGCCGTTTAAGACTATCTCCGGGCTGGTGCAGGCATCTGTCTCCCGCTTTATGTCCTCTATGCTCCTGGACCAGGTGCGGCCCCTTAGGTACGGAATACGGCAGTATGAGCAGAATGAGTTGCACCCGTCCTGGATCTTTATGAAAGCCCTTGTGCGTGTCTGCTTAGGGAAAAGCCCGCTGTAACAGGCCATGCCGAAGTCTTCCGCAATCCTTGCGAGGACCTTCTGCTCCTTGTCTTCCGTGCCGCAGACGTATGCAACGTTCCGCTCTTCAAAGGACGCAGGCGAGTTCTGCGAGGCGCATCCGCAAACGTACACCTTTGCATCCGGGTTGTAACGCCTGGCGCGGGCTACAAGCTGGCGGCTCTTTTTCTCCGCCTCCGCCGTTACGGCACAGGTGTTGAGGACATACACGTCCGCAGGCTCCAGGGAGTCTGAGACGTCCCATCCCGCAGCCTCCAGGCCGGCTAAGATGGAGCCGGACTCCGTCTCATTCACTTTGCACCCCAGGGTGAACACTACGGCCTTCATTTGAGCTCCCCCAGAATGTATGCAGCAACGGACAGCAGGGATATGGCAGCCGTCTCGGCGCGCAGGATGCGCTTGCCGAGCGTTACAGCGGAGAAGCCCGCCGCACGGGCCTGTGCAAGCTCTGCTTCGGAAAAGCCCCCTTCACTGCCCACAATCAAGGCGCAGGGACTGGTGACGGAGTCCAGGCCTTTGTCTGACTCCGTTACGAATTCGCAGGCGAATATCTTTGAATCATACCCGTCTGCGGATGCAAGGGCATCCTGCAAAGAGGGGTAATACTCCACTGGAACGGACTTTGCGCGGAGGCACTGCTTCGCAGCCTCGCGGACCACTTTGTTAAGGCGCTCCAGCTTGTTTGTGTTCATGTACGCGGAGCAGTACTCTGAGGAGAAGATGCCTATCCTTGAGGCTCCCAGCTCCACCGCCTTCTGCACAACAAGCTCCGTCTTGTCCCCTTTAAGCTCCCCGCAGAGAAGGTATATATCTGCTTTGGGCTCCTTGTCTGAGACGCATGCGGAGATGATGTGGGCGCTTAGGGCACGCTTTTCCACCTTCGTGACTATTGCGGAGTACTCCTTGCCGGTGCCGTCCAGAAGGACTATCTCACTGCCCTCACGCAGGCGCTGCACCGTTACGGCATGGGAAAACTCCTCTCCTGTGAGAGTAACTTCCGTAATGTCCGGATATGCAATTGTGTCCAGGAAAAACCTGCAGCGTCCGCTCATGTCTGTGCTCTCTCTGTATCTTTAAGTGATGTACGTGTGCTGTGTTCTGGCCTTTTTGGCGGATTAGACGGACTTGAAGGCGAGGGCAATCCACTCCCCTTTCTGCCTGCGCTGTATAAGCTCCAGGCCCTGGGGAAGGAATGCATCCAGGACCATGTCCACACGGGGCTGTATGATGCCGGAAAGGATAAGCACGCCGCCCTTTTTGAGGCACTTGGGGATGGCGGCAGCAAGCCCGCAGAGAATCTCGGCGGTTATGTTGGCCACAACGAGGTCTCCGCAGGTCTCAAAGCCGTCTATAAGGTTTGTCTGGACTATGGTCACGTCTGAGCTAACTTTGTTAAGCTCTGCGTTGTGGGTGGCGCTGTCCACCGCCACTTTGTCTATATCCGTGAGATATGCATGCTTTGCGCCGAGCTTTATGGCCGCAATGCCCAGGATGCCGCTTCCGCAGCCCACGTCTATGCACACCGTATTGGGCTGTATGTAGTCCTGCATGAGCTCCAGGCACATGGATGTGGTCTCATGCTCACCTGTGCCGAATGCCATGTTGGAATCCAGAAGGACCACCTTCTCGCCGGGCTTCCTGTCATACCGGATCCATTCCGGAACCACTACCACGTCCGCGCCAATGTGTATGGGCCTGAAGTGCTCCTTCCAGATGGTGTGCCACTCATCCCCCTCCACTTCACGGAGCGTTATCTCAAGGCTCCCGGGATACAGGTTGCCCTCGCAGGATGAACGCAACTCTTCCATGTCCGCACGTATCCGGGGCAGGACGGTGTCCGTCTCATCTATGGCTATGAAGGACTTAACAAGCACTTCCTTGTTCACGGCAGGGTCCGTGAGGGACTCATCCATGTAGTCCCAGTACATTACCTTGTTCTGCTGCAGGGCAATGACGTCTGCCACATCCGAGATGGCCACTCCGTATACGGTGTATCTCCAGAGGACATCCGCAACGAGCTCACTGCCCTCTGTGGTTGTATGTATGGTTACTTCTGTAAATTTCATATCTTTATACTGTGCCTGCTCACTCTCTCATATGAGCCTCCGGGACTCTGTGCAGGGCGCTGTTTGGAGCAATTAAGATGGCTTTAAGGCGCTGTATGTGGCTTCAAACGGCCCTTATATGGGCCTGCAGACCGGCTGCCGGCTTGATGGCTGTTTGATGCAGGCTTGCTGCAGGATTACTGCAGGAGGCTGCGGATAATGGCCTCTGCCTTGCGGATGTCCGCCTTGCCCTGGGTGGCGCGCTTTACGTAGCCGAACATGGCCGAGATGGCTTTCTCTTTGCCGGCCTTGAAATCTGTTACGGCCTTGGGACTGGCCGCTATGGCCTCCTCGCAGATTCTGCGAAGGTCATCCTCGCCCATTCCGGCGAGCTCTTCCATGGAGATGTAATCCTCAACGGCACCGCCGTTTTCGAGGAGCTTGCCGAGGGTTATCTGCGCCATGGTGGTATTGATCTTGCCCTCATCCGTAAGGCGTATGAGCTTTGCGAACTCCTCTGCGGAGACGGCTATCTGGAACTTCTCCTTCTCATCCTCTGTGGCTATAGAGGCATAGATGTTGCCGACTATCATGTTGGCTGCGCGGCGGGCAGAGGCGCCTAGGGATACGGCCTTTTCAAAGTAGTCCGCAACGGCCTTGTACTTTACTATAAGCCTTGCGTTTGCCTCCGGGATGCCAAGCTCAGCGGTGTAGCGGCGAAGCTTCTCCAAGGGAAGCTCCGGCAAAGAGGCCTTTACGGACTCTATGTAGCTTTCCGGGATGTTGACCGTGAGGATGTCCGGCTCAGGGAAGTAGCGGTAATCCTGCGCGTCTTCCTTGGTGCGCATGGGATAGGTCTCGCCGGTGTGCTCATCATAGCGCAGGGTCGCCTGCTCTATCTTGCCGCCGGAGGAATAGACTTCCTTCTGGCGCTCAAACTCGTATGCTATGGCCTTCTCCATGAAGTTCACGGAGTTCATGTTCTTGATTTCCGTGCGGGTTGTGAATGCTGTTGTGCCTGCCTCGCGTACGGAGATGTTGATGTCACAGCGCATGGACCCTTCCTGCATCCTGCAGTCCGAAACCCCTACGTAGCGCATTATCTGCTGCAGGCGCTCCACGTACTCGCGGGCCTCTTCCGGGGAAGAAACATCCGGCTCCGCCACTATCTCTATAAGGGGCACTCCGCCGCGGTTGTAGTCCACGAAGGTGTATCCGCGCTCGTGAACGAGCTTGCCGGCATCCTCTTCCACGTGGATGCGCTTTATGCGTATGCGTTTCCCGCTCTCCAGCTCTACATACCCGTTGTAGCAGAGGGGCTTGTCAAACTGCGATATCTGGTATGCCTTGGGAAGGTCCGGATAGCAGTAATTCTTGCGGTCCAGATGGGTTACAGTGTTTATGGAGCAGTGCGTAGCCAGCCCTGCGCGGATGCCGTACTCTATGACCCTCTTGTTGAGAACGGGCAGCGTGCCCGGCTGTCCCGTGCATATGGGGCAGCAATGGGTGTTGGGAGCCCCGCCGAAGGCCGTGGTGCATCCGCAGAAGATTTTGGTCTTTGTGGCCAGCTCCACATGCGTTTCCAGTCCAACTACCAACTCGTATTTCATAACCGGACACCCCCTTCCACGTCTTCCACATCAAAGAATGCGTCGCGCTCCGCAATGTATGCCGTCTGGAGCACTTTTGCGTCACAGAACCTGTTGCCTATTATCTGCAGCCCTGCAGGCATGCCGTTTATCTTCCCTGCGGGGATGGATATGCCCGGAAGGCCTGCGATGTTCACGGGAACCGTGCACACGTCCGAAAGGTATGTCTCTATTGCGTTCCCGCCGGAATACCCTTCCTGGAAGGCCGTGACAGGCACCGTGGGGGCGAAAAGGACATCGCACTTTTCAAAGACGCCGTTCATCTCGGCCTGGATCCTTTCGCGCAGCAGGCAGGCCTTCTTGTAATAGGCGTCCATATATCCGCTGGAGAGCACATACGTGCCCAGCATTATGCGCTTCTGGACCTCGCGCCCGAAGCCCTCCGTGCGGGTCTTTATGACCATGTCATCCACAGAGGAATAGTTTGCCGCGCGGAAGCCGTAACGGATGCCGTCATAACGGCCCAGGTTGGATGAGGCCTCTGCGCAGGCTATTATGTAGTACACGGGCAGTGCGGCCTTTAAGGAAGGCACGGACAGCTCTATTATCTCCGCCCCCGCCTCCTGGTACTTCCGTGCAGCCCCGTATATCACGGCCGTCATCTCAGGTGAGAGGCCTTCAAAGAACTCTTTTGCAATGCCTATGCGAAGGCCCTTTGCGCCGGACTCAAGGGAAGTGGGCTCCATGGAGACGTCTGTGGATGTCATGTCCATGGGGTCTATGCCCTTTATGGCGTCATATACGAGGGCCGCATCCGAGACGGATGTGGTAAGCGGGCCTATCTGGTCCAGTGAGGAGCCGTATGCAATGAGCCCGTAACGGGACACGGCGCCGTACGTGGGTTTGAAGCCAACCACCCCGCAGAATGAGGACGGCTGGCGTATGGAGCCGCCGGTGTCGGAGCCAATGGCATACCCTGCTATGTGCGCGCATACTGCGGCAGCTCCGCCGCCGGATGAGCCGCCGGTAACCTTTGTAAGGTCTCTGGGATTCTTTGGTCTGCCGTATACGGAAGTCTCGGACGTGGAGCCCATGGCAAACTCATCCATGTTGGTCTTGCCAAGAAGGACTGCGCCATGGGCCTTGAGCTTTGTCCAGACTGTGGCGTCATATATGGGCCTGTACCCGCGCAGGATTTTGGAGCAGCATGTGGTCTCCATGCCATCTGTGGCTATGTTGTCCTTCAAGGTCATGGGAATGCCGCACAAAGGAGACGTGCAGCCCTCTTTGAGGAGCTTGTCCGCGGCCCTTGCATTGGCTATGGCCTCGTCATATGTCTTGTGGACGTATGCGTTCAGGGTTCCGTTCTGTTTCTCAATTTCCGCAATGTAAAGCCTGGTGAGCTCCACAGAGGAGATTATCCCGGAATGAAGGAGTGCGGAGAGACGGGAGATTGTGCTTGTCATTTTACAACCCTCCGTACGGGGAAGTACCCGTTCTCGCTCTCAACGTTGGAAGTTATCTTCTCATTGTCCAGGCTGGGGCGCACTTCGTCTTCACGAAGGTCCATGATGTCCTCGGCACGGCCGCCCACTTCATTGATGGTGTCATTGTCTCCGGAGATTTCGCAGTTTATGGTGTCTGCGAACGCGATTATCTCTGCGAACTCGCCCTCAAAGGCCTCGCACCGGGCATCGTCAAAGTCCAGCTTGGCGAGTTTCGCAAGGGTCTTTATTTCCTCACGTGTTACCATCCTATTGCCTCCTGCTAATGTATGCGCACAGCTCCTTTCAGGGCCTGTGCGGGGCATGTTCCCGCTCCCGTACAGGCGCCGGAACATGGTTGAATTCAATATACTGCCCGCTTAACGCAATATGGCGGGCTTCCTGCCGCGGCATTGCCGCCGGCGGATCACTGGCGCACCTTGATGTGCACTTCGCGAAGCTGCAGCTCCGTGACCTCGTTGGGAGCGCCGCACATGAGGTCCTGCGCGGATGCGCTCATGGGGAAGGCTATGACCTCACGGATGTTCTCTTCACCGCGGAGCAGCATGAGCATGCGGTCTATGCCGGGCGCCATGCCGGCGTGCGGGGGAGCGCCGAACTTGAAGGCCGTGTACAGAGCCCCGAACTTCTCCTCCAGGGTCTTTTCATCATATCCGGCTATCTCAAAGGCCTTCTTCATGATGTCCAGGTCATGGTTGCGGACAGCTCCGGATGAGAGCTCCACTCCGTTGCACACTATGTCATACTGGTATGCAAGAACCTTGTACACGTCTCCCTGCAGGGCTTCAAGGCCGCCCTGGGGCATGGAGAAGGGATTGTGCGTGAAGGCAGGCTTGCCGTTCTCATCCTCTTCATACATGGGGAAGTCATCCACGAAGCAGAAGCGGAAGGCGTTCTGCTCCAGAAGGTTGAGGCGCTTGCCAAGCTCCTGGCGGATTATGCCGGCCAGGCGGGGTGCTTCCACTTCGTTGTCTGCTATGAAGAAGATGGTGTCTCCTGCCTCAAGGGAAGCTATGGAGCGCAGCGTCTCCTTGTACTCTGCGGGGATGAACTTGTCTATAGGCCCCTTGTATGAGCCGTCCGGAAGGACCTCGAGGTACCCAAGGCCGCCAAGGCCCTGTGATGTGGCGAACTGCAGCATGCGCTCATGGAAGCTCTTGCTCATGTCCGCATGGACCTTTATGGCACGGACCGTCTTGCCAATGAACGGCTTGAAGGTGCAGTGCAGGAAGAACTCTGAAAGATCTATGATCCTCAGGGGATTGCGGAGGTCCGGCTTGTCCGTGCCGAACTCCAGCATTGCCTGCTCATATGAATATACAGGGAAGGGGATCTCCGTCACCTTGTACCCTGCAGGAGCGAACTTTTTGAAGGTGGCCTCAAGGACTTTCTCCCCCACGGCAAAGACGTCTTCCTGTGTGGCGAAGGCCATCTCAAAATCCAGCTGGTAGAACTCTCCGGGAGAGCGGTCCGCCCTGGCGTCCTCATCTCTGAAGCAGGGCGCTATCTGGTAGTACTTGTCTATGCCGGACACCATAAGCAGCTGCTTGTACTGCTGCGGAGCCTGCGGCAGGGCGTAGAACTTGCCCTTGTACCTTCTGGAAGGCACTATGTAGTCCCTTGCGCCCTCCGGGGATGATGCGCAGAGGATGGGCGTCTGGACTTCCAAAAAGCCCATCTCCTCCATCTGGCTTCTAAGGAACTTTATCATCTCGGCCCGGAGCACGATATTATCCTTTACCTTCCTGTTTCTGAGGTCAAGGAACCTGTACTTGAGCCTGAGGTCCTCACGGATCTCCTTGGATGTCACTATCTCAAAGGGCAGGGTCTCACGAACCTTTCCCAGCATGTCCACGGACTTGCAGTCCAGCTCCACTGTGCCGGAGGGGATCTTGGGGTTGTATGTCTCTTCATCCCTGTGCTCTATAAGCCCCTCAACGGACACGCAGTCCTCGCGGTTGATGCCCTTCAAAAGCGACACGTCCCTCATGACAACCTGCACTACGCCGTAGAAGTCCCTGAGGTCTATGAATGAGATGCCGCCGTGGTCCCTTATGTTCTCAACCCAGCCTGCAAGCCTCACTGTCTCCCCTACACACTGCTCTCCGATCTCTCCGCACGTCTTCGTGCGATACATTTCTGCCATTCCAAGTCTCCTTTCCGCCGCAAAATGCGGCACTTATGCTGCATCCAAGATGTCTGCGGTATAAAAAAACGCCCGTTCCGATACTCTCTATCGGGACGAACGATGTTCGCGGTGCCACCCAATTTCCGCCTTCCGGCGGCTCTCTGCGGAGTTCACAAAACTCCTGTCCCGTAACGTGGAACTTACGGCTCACCCTACTCATTGCTTTTCAGGCTGCAGCTCAGGAGTGTTATTCACGCAGATTCATTCTGCAGGGATTTCACCGGCCCCTGCTCTCTGTGAGCGATAAGGTGCGCTACTTCTCTCCGTCTCAGCTTTTATATCTTCTGTTGTGCCTAAACTATATCACACCGCCACCCCGTGTGTCAAACGATTTGACATAAGCGATGCTTACACCATCCATAAGCTCAGGCTTATGGTTTATCCTCATATGCAACATCCGCTGCGGCAGCAGCTTCTTTCTCCTGTTTCTCACGAAGCTCACGCAGAAACTTGACGCCTTTCGCTATTTCCTCCCTGTAAGCAGCTTCCTGTTCCGGGGTGAGCGGTTCTCTCTTGGGCAGCGGAACAAAATTCCGGAAACCCGGAGCATAGTTGACTTGCTCATTCACATCCTCGCCGGTAATTCCTTTGGCTTCCCTGATACGCTCTACAGCTTCCGCCGCAGGCAATGTATGATACTTGGGATACATTGCCCTGAGTGCGTTTGCAGGCAGGAACTTGTACAGTCTTTTGCTGGACACATTGTATTTGATGCACCAGTACCTATATATGTATCCAATCCAGTACAGCTCGTCTTGGGTGTATTTCGTTTTGCCGTATTCGCTGTGCCCGAACTGCTTCTCAATCTCAGTGAACGGATCTGTGGGCGTGCTGCACATCCGAAGAAAGTATCCGGAATCCAGATACTTGATGAAATCCGAGTTCATCAGTCTTCTTATGACCATTGGAGAACAGCATTCGGCATACCTAAAGGAGTCACGGAACATATCCCCCTGTATCCTGCACAGTATCCATTCCTTTTCATTCAGCCCTTCTTCCATATCCACAATGCGGCACTCCCTTAATCTTTGCCGCCATTGTAGCATCATGGTTTAAGAAAATCTGCGTTTGGAAGTTATTTGTAAAAACCCGTACAGACGGTCCTGCGGAATGCAGGTGAGCCGTCTTCTCTCCGGCTCTGTTTGCAGCATCTGTGAAACTTGTATGCTGCATTTGCAACATACAAGTTTTGGACAAGTTTGTGCGCGGGCGCAGGTCACATCCTGGGGAAGCGCTTGCCGCGGCAGTAGAATTCCTTGTCCTTGTCCCCTATCTCGCGCTGCACCTTGCAGGGCACGCCGTAGGCCACCACATTGGCAGGGATGTCCCTGGTCACAACGCTGCCTGCGCCTATGACGGAGTTGTCCCCTATGGTTATGCCGGGCATGATGATGACGCTGGAGCCTATCCAGACATTGCGGCCTATGCGGATGGGCAGCTCGTACTGGAAGTCATTCTCACGCAGCTCCGGAAGGACAGGATGGCCGGCTGTGCAGAAGGTAACACCGGTGCCTATGAGGCAGCTGTCCCCGATGAAGATGTCCGCATCATCCACAAAGGTGACGCCGGAGTTGATGTAGACTCCGCTGCCAAGATGGACGTTGTGACAGCCCCAGTTGGCGTTGACGGGGGTCTCTATGATGCAGTCATCGCCGATTTCCGCAAACATCTCCTTGAGGAGTGCCTGCCTTGTGTCCGTCTCTGTGGGCATTGTGCGGTTGTATTCCGTCATTTTGTCCTGGTATACATGCTGCTCCGCAAAGAGTGCGGGGTCGTTGCACCAGTACGGAAGGCCCTGCCTGCGCCTGTCGGCGTTCAGCTGTTTCTCCTCGTCCGTTACGGGGATATGCACGTCCATGAGCCTCTCCAGGTGCCCTTTGCTGTATCTGAAGTGGGTCCTGAGATACTCCGCAAGCTCCGGGTCCAGGCCCTCTGAAGGGCACTTGTCCGGGAACAGGTCTATGAAGGCCTCGTTTGGATACATCATCCCGTACTCCCCGGACGCCATGCCTATGCATTTGCGGAAGGGCTGGTCCTTGGCCTTTGCGCTGGCCTGCTCATTGCTGGCGTACATCATGTAGTATACGTGCGTCTCGCCCTTTGACGATGTGATCTGCGTGATTCTGTTTGTCTCGAACGGAATCTGAACCGGTGTCTTGAAATACATGTCTTCCCCCTGTTATCTTGACAGATTGCTTGTATATGTTCCGTTATTTTCTGTTTTTGGTGCCCTTCGGCCTGCCCCTTTTTGGCTTGTCCGGCTCTGTGCCTGTGACAGCGCTTTTTCTGCGGACGTTCTTCAGATAAATGACATCATCTTCCGGAGAATACTTGTACAGGTAGTTTTTGATGTAATCACAGCTCTTCTGTACACTCAGCCAGTATATAAAGGACCTTACCGGGCCCACAAGGTTGTCCAGCGTCTTTTTGTCCAGGGATGTCTCGCCGGGATTCAGAAGGAAATATGCTGCAGCGAGATCATGCCTGCAGTATCCGTTGCGGCTGTACAGGTGAGTCAGAAGGGCATCATACATGTACTTTTCGTCTGAAGCCACCTTCATGTTGGTTATGCCCAGCATATTGCCGGCATCCTTTCTGGACATCCCGGAGGCTCTCAGCAACGCCACTTTTCTTGACTCTTCACGAACCTCCTCATACATCCATGAGCTTTCCCCCATGCGCCTTGTAAAGGTCTCCTTGATTACCTGCGGCATGCTTACGGATCCAGCCCATAAAAGAAACTCATCCATGGAGTCCACATACCACTGGGCAAACTGATTCAGATCAGCAAGGGCCTCTTTTACATATGCACTGAAAAAGTCATACACTTTCGTGTCCATGTCCTCATCTTCCAGGAAGTCCAGCTTGCCTTCCCTGTGGAGGTCATAGAACTTCATGAGATGCGAGACCTTCATGTCACGGATGCAGTCCGGGATGCCATGCAGCAGCGTTATGAGCCATGCGTAAGTCTCCACATCAGGCAGGCTTGACCGCACATACAGATTCAGGGATTCCGCCACCTGCCTGCAGTATTCCGGATTCTTCATAACCTCTTTATAGAAGTCCTCCCCGCAGTCATCCACAGCGCATGCAGCCTTTGCGTATATGTCCCTCTCCGAAGGCAGCAGGCCGTCCAGGGACACATCCCTGCCTGCAATGCGTCCTTCAATAAGTCTGCGTACTTTGTGCTGCCACGCAGGGTCTATGGGGTAAGTGACAGGCTGAGGATTCTCATCCAGATCATACAGGACGCGTGCCCTGTCAAGTGCATCACTGTTCCGCTTGATCATGCTGTCCAGTATGACGAGGAATCTGAACACAGGGCTGTATTCCACTGCCTTTATCCTTTCATAATAACTCTCCTCATAGCTGTTTGAGGAAGGATATCTGCGCACTATGTCATAAATGGCGTCAAGATCCAGTGTGAGGAGCTCATGCAGCGTAAGCAGTCCGCTTTGACCCACCGAATCAAGCACGTTCGAGTGAATGCTTTGACAGCAAAGATTGAAAAAAGCATCCAAAGACACATTCCGGAACTTGCGGATGTCTTCATATCCCAGGATTTTGTACAGAGGCAGGTGCCTGCGGAGTGCGTACCGGCGAGTTATGTCCCACTCCTGGATAATGTATATGACCAAAGCATAGACCACTTCCTCCATATGGCCGCAGAGCCCGGGCATCTTGCGCATATTCTTGACTTGATCTCCAAGGACTTCACCAAGCGTATCAAAGCCGTTTGCTTTGAGCGCCTCGACAAGCTGCGGCTTCAGATCCAGGCTGTCCACGGCAATGTCATCATAACGGTCATTGCTCCAGTACCCAAAGATACGGTAAAGAAATTCACTCGTGCGGCCGTTCATAACGAGCCGAACGGCTCTGCCGGCCTTCTCATCAAGCTCTTCATCTGTCATGGCATTCACCTGTATTTATGCCTTGGATAAGGCATACTGCACTGTCTTTGTCCGGAGATTGAACTTGTATAAAACTTGTTGCATGCAAATGCACAGTACAAGTTTGGGACAAGTTTATGGCCTCAGAAATCCATGTCAAGCAGGGCGTCCACAGAATTTTTGCGGGTGCGCTTCAAATGGATGATGTCCTTGTCCGGAGAATAGCTGTACAGTCTGTTTATGATCTCCTTGTAATTCCTCTGTATGTAATTCCAGTATACAAAGGCCCTTTCCGGGCCAAGGAGGCCGTCTAAAGTCTTTCTGTCCAGGTTCTTTGCGCCGGGGTTCATGAGGAAGTAAACGGCCACGAGGTCATGAATGCAGCGGCCATTTTCATCGTTTATATGATGCCAGAGCCACCAGTCTATGTTCTTCTCGTCCGCAGCGACTTTCATGTTGGTTATGCCAAGGCGGGCGCCGGCCTCTTTTCTGGTCAACCCGGCCGCCCTGAGCCTGACCACATTGTGTATCTCCTCAAGCTCTGTGTCGAAGAAGCCCCGGTGTTCCCCCATCCTTCTTGTGAAGGTCTCTTTAATAACCTGCTCCATGCTTGCAGATCCCGCCCATTCCAGGAATTGGCCTATGCGCTGCGCCATGACTGCATCCGCCCGGGGGCCTTGCGCAAGGCGGACATTCACGAATGCAGAGAAAAAGCCGTATATGGTCTTGTCCATGAAGCCGTCAAGATAATCGAGATCAAACTCCCCCCGCAGGTTATAGTATTTTATGACCTCGGAGACTTTCATGTTCCGGATGCTCTCAGGTATGCCGTGCAGGTATTTGTGCAGCCATGCGTACTGCTCCGTTTCAGGCAGTGTCACTACGACATGGTATCCGAGACAATCCGCAAGATACGCGGAATACTCGGGGTCTTCCTGTATGCCTTCAAAGACATCCTCCCCGCAGATGTCTATTGCCTCAGCGGCCTTTTGGTATGCGGCCCTGGCTGTGGGAGGCATGCCGTCCAGGGAGACATCCTTCCCTGCTGCTCTGGCATCCAGAAGGCTCCGGATTCTCTGCTTCCAGAAAGGATTTATCGGGTATGTTACAGGCTGGGGATTTTCATCCAGATCCAGCGGAGTGAGATATCTGCATTCCGGCAGAACATCAAACTTCTTGAGATACAGATCCAGACGTACAAGATAATTGAACAGCAGGTCATGGTCCGATGCGGCTTCCGGCTCGTTCGGCATCTTTTTACTGCGGTAATTGAGAATCATGCCGCGGATTGACGTGATATCCAGTTTGAGAAACTCATACAGAGTAACAACCCTGCTGTACTGGGCGGCTCTGACCACTTCAATGCAGTCATGCATGTCCCAGTTATCCGCGAACACATCCACAGGAACATTCCTGTACTTGCGTATGTCGTCATACCTGAGAATCTTGTACAGCGGCAGGTCTCTCTTTACGGCATACCCCATAAGAAGTGCCCTGTCCTCCAGAACATATTCCGCCACGGCCGCAATGACTTCCTCTGCATGCTCCTCCAATCCTTCCTTTTTGCGCAGAAACCTTGGTTCCTCGCGAAGGACAGACCCTATTGTTCCATACCCGCCGCTTTTGAGGCTTTCCATAATGTCCGGGGCAAGGTCCAGGCCGGTTATGTCCAGATCGTCATACCAGTCGGTCATGCGAAGGCCAAAGTGATTGAACAGCCATCCGGTCGTGCGGCACTTCATTATGGTGCGTGCCAGCTCTTTGGCCTGCACTTTTATATCGGGATTTGTCATGGTTCAGTCCTTTGCTGATGCCTTGGACAAGGCATACTGCGCTGTCTTTTGTGAGGAAATGCAGCAACTTGCTGCGTGTATCTGCAACTTACGGTTTTGAATCTGGTTTGAGCAAGCGGCTACTGCTCCAGGGCGTGAGGCTTCATGTCCACGGTGTCCGTGTCCGGATGGTATTCGTAAAGGAGCTCGCCGCCCAGAAAGTTCTTCACCTTTTCCGCGTCATCCGGATAAAGGACTCTGCGGACAAGGTCAAACGGAACGGAATCCTTGCCGGAAAGCAGCATGTATACCGCGAAGAAGTCGTATCTGTATGACGCATAGCGCCTGTATGGCAGGAAATAAATGTAACAGTTCGTGCCTCTAAGGGGTGAGTAGTACTGGAATGGGCCACCGGGATCAGCCTTTTTGCTGCGCTTCATTTTAGAGAGCCTGGATATGACATCGTCCGGATCTGTGCCGTCTGCAATGGCTTTCATTTCATCCGGGGCTTCGTGGCCGTCTTCTTCGGTGTCACGCAGAAAGGTGTCGTATACGGCGGTCAGCATGCTCACATTGCCAACCCAGTGAAGAAGGTCCAGAAACTCCCAGTCCCCGTCATTCTCAAGAAGCCAGTCAAAATCCTCAATGGTCCGGCAGGCCTCAGCCATCCTTTCCATATGCCGGTATGCGTCCTCCAGGGACAGCATCCTGCCGGTGCTGTGAAACAGCTCCCAGTTCCTGAAAAAACTGGGCTCCCGCGCAGTGCCGACATACATGCTGTACGGGGAACTCTTGAACCCGTTTCTGTTCCTGGGCATTTTGTAATGATACAGGGCCCTCGCCGGCATCTGCCGAAACCTTTCCGGCACAGCCATGTACAGGCTGCGGAGCATTTCCTTGCGCTGCATAAGCTCCAGGGCAGCGGGACAGAATGCAGCAAGACATTCCGCAAGCTTTTCAAAGGCCTCCCTGTTGTCCAGGACGTCATAATAGAAATCCGCCCCGCAGTCCGCTATGGCCTCTGCAGACCTGTCATACAGGGCCTTTTCGTAAACTGTCAGGCCCGCCGTGGACACTTCATCCCCTGCTATGCGGTCATCGGTAAGCGAAGACACCTTATACGCCTCCCTGGCTGGCAGCGGGTATGATATCACCTGGATCTCCGGCTCATTCAGCGGATATGACATGGGAAGCATGCGTCTTGTAATGATATCCAGGTCCGAATGCAGATTCATCAGCATGCTGCGAAGCGTACTGTCCTCATACCGGCCGTACTTATGGTATTCAATGAGGTTCATTTTAAGAAAATCATACAGCGTAATGATTCCGTGAGCCCTGAGCGCATCCCCGTCCACAGAATAATTGTTTCTGCTCTGTTTGAAGTCATACAGCAGATAGTTTCTGTACCTGTCTATGTCCTTCAGTCCAATGAGCCTGTAAATGGGCACAGGATTGTTCTGGTATGCCTTTTTGCCTTCCTCAAATGCTCTGCAAAAATATGCGTCCAGGGCATCCATCATGCCGATGACATATCCTGCCAGGTACCTCTTTTTCCTGAGGCTTGCGGGAGAGCATTTCAGAATCTGGCCTATTGTCATAATCCTGTGGTTTGCAAGCAGTTCCAGGACATCATCATCAAAACCCACATGGTCCAGCGGGATTCTGGAGAACACGCCGTCCGGTGAGATGTGGAGCATGTATTGCAGTCCCGATTGGGACCGTGTATCCGTGATGTACTGGCGCTTCTCCTTCTTTGGCATGTGTCCGGCCTCCGCACCATTCTCTCAGGTGCCCCGCTGTGCTGCAAAGCAGCCTGCAATATGCTTCAAATGCCGCCTGGATACGGCATATTATGCTGTCTTTCTGTGAAAATGGACTTGCACGGAACTTGTCATGCACCGGTGCGGTGCGCAAGCCTCTTATGCATGAAATACGGAGCGGTCACTCAAAGGCCTTCTCTTTCATGGTCACCATGCCCGTATCCGGATTGTATTCATAGCAGAATGAATCATACTTGCTCTCATATGAAAGATATTTTCTGAAGTCATCCGCATCTTCCAGATAGAGGAACCCGTCAAGGATGTTTCCGGGCACGGAAGTTTTGCCTGTGAGAAGCATGTATACGGCGAAGAAATCATATCTGCAGCCACTGTATATGGACCAGAACGAATAATTCCAGTCGTCGTCCCCGTAATAAGGGAAGGCATCGCACTCTTCATCGGAGTCAATCATCATTTCATGAAACCGGGCAATGACCTCATCCGGGTCCGTCTCCGTTATCTGCTGCTTCATCTGCTTTGCGGCCTCGTGGCTGTGCTGCCTTGGAGGCTTCATGAAGTTGTCATATATGGCATTAAGGACGCTGGCATGGGAAAGCCAGTCCAGAAGGTCTATGAACTGCTCGTCATTATCCGTGTCAATAAGCCTGTCCAGCTCCTCAATGGTTGTGCAGCCGTTCATGAGGTCCTCCATATGGCTGAAGGCATCCTCAAGGGTCATCATCCTGTCGCTTTTGCGCAGCGGTTCATAGCTTTTGAAAAACACAACATCTTTTGAATTGAAATAGCTTCTGTACGGCCAGTCGCTGCCTGTATCTGTATAACGGGGCCTCATATAACGGTTCAGGACTCTTGCGGGCATCTTTTTGAGCCTGTCCGGCACGGCATAATACAGTCTGCGGATCATTTCCTTCCTCTGCAGGAGCTCCATCTCAGGGGCATGGAATACGGCAAGGCTTTTGGCGAAGCTTTCAAAGGGCTCCCTGTTGTCCAGTACATCATAATAGAAGCCTTCGCCGCAGTCCTCTATTGCCTCTGCAGACCTGCTGTACAGCGCTTTTTCGTATGACGTCATGCCCTTTAAAGACACCTTGTCCCCTGCTATGCGGTCATCGGTAATGGATGAGACCTTTTCCCTTGCATCCTCCGGAAGAGGATACGTTATGACATCCTTCCCCGGACAGTCCAGCGGCATGACCATGGAAGGCACCTTGTTTATGGAACGTAGGCCTTTCTTTACGCCGCCCAGCACGATGCGGACCTCGTAATCGGTGCATTCAAAATTCTCATGATACGCGGCAAGATCCAGCTTCAAAAAGTCCATCAGGGTTATAATCCCTCTCTTTCTGAGGGAACCGAATACCTCCGGGATAAAATGCAGAACAACCCTGTTGAAGTCATAAATGAGATAATTTGCGTAACGGCTTATATCCTTCAGTCCGAGAAGCCTGTATATGGGCACCGGGTTGTCGTAATACTCTTTCTTCTGCTTTTCAAGGCTTTCATAGAGGTAATCGTCGAATGTGTCCAGGGTCTCAATCATATAATTCTTCAGGCACCAGCTGTGCCTGAGGTCAAACGATGAATACTGCAGAAGCTGACCCACTGTGCCTATTCCCATGCGGTGCTTCATTATGTCCAGTATCTCATCGCTGAATCCGGCTTCATCTATGGCAACAGTCTTGTAGGCCCCGTTTGCGTTAACGCATGCGTCATCGGCGAATGTGTCATGAGAATTGCCGTTTAAAAAATGCCTCTTCTTCCCCCTGGCCATTACTCTTCATCCCCCTTTTTCTCTGCGGGCGAGCTCATGCCTTTGGCCTCGCGGTTGGCCTTAACCTGTTTCTCGTAGCCGTAGTCCGTGGGCGTGTAATATACGCGGTCTTTGAGCTTGTCCGGAAGATACTGCTGCTCCACGTATCCGCCGGGATAGTTGTGCGGGTACTTGTAGTTCAGGGACTGGGCCTTTGTGGCCTTGTCTCCGTACGTGTTGTCCTTTATGTACGGCGGCACGCCTTCATCATCACGGGTGTTTTTTGCGTCTTCCTGCGCGGCCTTCATCGCGGCCTTTACGGTGCCGCTCTTGGGGGCCTCACAGACGTAGATTATGGCGTTGGAAAGGGGTATCAAACCTTCCGGGTAGCCTGTTTTCTCAAGGACGTACATGGCGGATGAGGCCACAACAAGGGCGTTGGGGTCTGCCATGCCGACGTCTTCGGATGAATGGATAACAAGGCGGCGGGCTATTATCATGGGGTCGCAGCCGCCCTCAATCAGCCGCATGGCATAGTACAGGGCCGCATTGGAATCGCTCCCGCGGAGGGATTTGCAGAATGCGGACAGGTAATCGTAATAGGCGTCTTCGTTGAAGGCAAGGGACTTGCGCTGTATGGACTGCTCTGCATCCGCGAGGGTCACGTGAATCCTTCCGTCTGCAGACGGCGGGGTTGTGAGGACTGCAAGCTCTATGGCATTATATGCCGCACGGAGGTCCCCTCCTGCAGTGCGGGCTATGTGGGCTATGGCGTCATCATCCACAACGGCATTGTAATTGCCAAGCCCCTTCCGGGTGTCCGTGACGGCTTTGCGGACAGCGCCGGCTATGTCATCTTCCGAGAGCTGCTTGAACTCAAATACACGGCACCTGGAGACTATTGCAGGCGTCATGGATGCATACGGGTTCTCGGTTGTGGAGCCTATGAAGATTATGGTTCCCCTCTCTATCGCAGGCAGAAGGGAATCGGACTGGGTCTTGTTGAAGCGGTGGCACTCGTCCAAAAGCAGATACGTGCGCCTGTTGTATAGGCGCAGGCTGTCTGTGGCCTGGTCTACAGCGCGCTTTACGTCTGCCACTCCGGACTGGACGGCGTTGAGCTTTATGAACTCCCCGTGCGTTGTCTGCGCCACTATGTGCGCAAGCGTTGTCTTGCCCGTTCCCGGAGGGCCCCAGAATATGCAGCTCCCCAGACGGTCCAAAGAGATGGCCCTGCGGAGAAGGGACCCTTCCGCCACTATGTGCTTCTGGCCAATGAAATCCGCAAGGCAGTTTGGCCGCATGCGCTCTGCAAGCGGCTTGGCCTTCTCTTCGTTTCCGTTCAAGTCAAACAAGTCCATATGTGTTACCTGCAATATGCAGCCTTTTGCAGCTGCATATGAATGAAGTATTGGTTGTTTTCTGCCGCATTTGAGGCATATATGCGGGGCGCATGCGCTTCTTCGCGCCCCGGCTAGCCTTCCAGAAGCCTCTGGATTTCAGGAAGGGCGGCCTTGCCGGCCTCGTAGCCGCGGTCAAAGGTTATATCAAGGTCCTTCACGGTGTACTGTGAGAGCCCTGTCATGTCCGGCTCTATGTAGAGGTCATAAATGCCCTTCTCCAACTCTTTCGTCTTTCTGGTTATCTGCAGGTCCATGAGCTCATATGAGCGGAGCAGCATGGAGAAGATGTTCTTTATCTTTTCCGGCGGGTTCTCAGTGTTTTTGAGGACGTCCACAGAGACAACAACGTCCGCACCCATGTCCTTGGCGTACCTTGAAGGCACGCGGCACATGACGGAGCCGTCTATGAGCGTCTGCCCGTCCAGCTCCGCAGGCCTGAAAACGCCGGGCACGGCAAGGGACGCAAGCACCGCCTGCACTGCGGGGCCTTTGTCTAAAAGGACGGTTTTTGCGTTGAAGGCATCCGTGGCTATGCAGGTGAAGGGGATTTTAAGGTCCTCTATTGTGCCATCCCCTATGTACTTTAAAAGGAGCTTTTTGACCTTCTTTGTGGCAAAAAGGGACTTCCTGCGTATGAATCCTAAACGGAAGTCCGCTATGGAGCGGGTCTTGAGTTTCAGAACCTCTTCACGGATCTCAAGAGCGGTCATGCCATGCGCATAACAGGCGCCAATCACAGCGCCTATTGAACACCCGGATATGTAATCCGGACGGATATCTGCTTCCTCCAATGCGCGCAGAACGCCCGCATGCGCCGCTCCGTTGGCGCATCCGCCGCCAAGCGCCAGACCCAAAGTCTTGCTCATCTGTCTCCCACCTTGTCTTTTTACGGTCCAGTCCGGGGCCTGTACGGTCCCGCCTTATAAGGGCCGTATATGTATGCATCTCCTGACGGATGCGCGGAACGCGCTGAATTCGCATGCAGGATGCGCCGGAATGGCGCTAATCCGCCAGCAGGGCCTTTATCTCATTCATGTGGGCTATGCCCTCTGCATAGCCTTCATCATACGCTTTGTCCAAATCCTTTATGGCATACTGGCTCATGCCCTTCATCTCAGGCTCTATAAGAAGGTCGCAGATCTTCCTCTCCAGCACTCTTGTGCGGAGTGTCATCTGGGTGTCCATGACGTCATATACGCGGAGGATAAGGGCAAGGATGTTCTTGATCTCGTCCACTTCCTCCTGGGTGTTCTTGAGGACGTCCACGGCAATGACCACATCCGCCCCCATCTCTTTTACCGTCCCCACAGGCACACGGCACAGGCATCCGCCGTCCACGAAGATGCTGCCGTCATACTGCACGGGGCGGAAGACACAGGGTATTGCGCTGGAGGCCAGGACGGCCTGCGCTGCGGAGCCGTGGTCAAAGACGCGCACCTGCCCGTTGGTCACATCCGTGGCCACACACTTGAAAGGAATTGAGAGGTCCTCTATGTTTTTGTCCCCCAAAAGCTTTGTTATGAGCTTTGAAACCTTCTTGGACTGAAGGACAGACAAGCGGGTTATGAATGCAAGGGACACGTCTATTATGTCCCCGGCCCTGAGCTTGAGCGCCTCTTCGCGCATCTCAAGGGCGGTCATTCCGTTCGCATAGCATGCGCCTATAACAGCGCCCATGCTGCATCCTGCTATGTAGTCCGGGCGTATGCCGTTCTCTTCCAGGGCCTTTATGAAGCCAATGTGCGCCACTCCCCTGGAGCCGCCGGCTCCGAGAGCCAATCCTAGTTTTTTCATCTGCTGTCTTCCAAACCTTTATACGTCCCGCAGAGCGGCGCACTCCATTAGGCGCACTTGCTGCGTGATTTGCTTATATCTGCGTGTGTTTGCATGCGCTTACGTATGTTTGCGCATGCCGGAGCCTGTCTCGCCTCACCCGTGAGACAGCCTGCCCGCGGGCAGTTCAGTATGCGCCGAGGATCTTGAATGAGTTTGCGGCTGCGGCCACGTGGTCCAGGGTCTTGCGGTCTGCGGGGTCTGAGTAGTCCCCCTCTATTTCTATGAAGAAGCGGTACTCGCCCGGCCTGTCCTTTATGGGCCTGGACTCTATCTTGGTCATGTTGACGCTGTCATCCGCCAGGCACTTCAGTATGTTGTAGAGCGCCCCGGGCGCGTGCCTGCAAGTGAATGAGAAGTATATCCTGCGCGTGGGCTTGCCAGGGTCTATTGTCCCGCGGATTATGAGAAGGAAGTGGGTGAAGTTTGTCTTTTCATCCGCTATGTTCTCCGGAGAGAGAACTATGCCCTCCGCCTTCACATGCTCACCGCAGATGCCTGCATCTTCCGGGGTCTGAATCTTGGCCACAGAGGCCGCTGTGGAGGATGTGGCAATGAGGCGGGCCGTAGGGAAGTTGGCGTTTATGTACCTTGCGCACTGGTCCAAAGCCTGCTGGTGCGAGTATATGCGCTTGATGCCGGACAGAGGGGCGCCGGCCATGGTTGCAAGACGGTGGTCTATATGCACCACACACTCACGCACGGCGCATACGGAGTCTGTGGACTGCAGAAGATCTATGTTCTGCAAAACTCCGCCGTTCAGACTGTTCTCTATGGGCGCCGCTATGGCGTCCACCTTCCTGTCCAGAAGCGCCTTCATGAGAAGGGGGAAGTTCTGGAATGCCACCTTCTCTGCTTCCGGCATAAGCCTGCCTGCCGCTATCTCTGAATAACTGCCCTCCGGGCCTAAATAACCTATCTTCATGTAATACCTGCTGTACGTCTTTGCTGTATATGACTGTTATGCGTGTGCATCGCGGGTCTTTGAGGCCCGGATGTTTTGTTATACCTTGTCTGCTATGTCCAGAAGGAGCCTTTCTGTGTCCGCCCAGCCAAGGCAGGGGTCCGTGATGCTCTTCCCGTACACGATGTCTTCCTTCTGGCAGCCCTCTTCTATGAAGGACTCTATCATGAACCCCTTCACGATTCTCTTGAAGTCCGCGTCATAATTGCGGTCATGCATGACGTCCTCGCAGATGCGTATCTGCTGCCTGAACTTCTTTGCGCTGTTGGAATGATTGGCGTCTATGATTATTGCCGGGTTCTTGAGGTCTGATTTTGCATACCCTTCAGCAAGCTGCATTACGGTCTCGTAATGATAGTTTGGAATATCATTGCCGTAGCTGTCCACAGCGCCGCGCAGGATGGCATGAGCCAAGGGGTTTCCGTCTGTCTCCACCTGCCAGCCGTTGAGCTTGAAGACCTGCGGGGACTGCGCAGCGTATATGGAGTTGAGAAGCACGAGAAGCGAGCCGGACATGGGGTTCTTTATGCCGACCGGCCCGTCTATGCCGCTTGCAACCAGGCGGTGCAGCTGGTTTTCGCTGGACCTTGCGCCCACCGCGTGGTAACAGAGAAGGTCTGCCACGTAATGAATGTTCGCGGGGTACAGCATCTCGTCAGCGGCGGCAAGACCGGAGGCCTCTATGGCCTTTATGTTGAGCTCACGGATGGCAAAGATGCCCTTCAAAATGTCCTCTGCCTTTGTGGGGTCCGGCTGTGAGAACATGCCCTTATAGCCCACGCCCTTGGTCCTGGGCTTGTTCGTGTATATCCTGGGCACAAGGACCAGCTTGTCCTTGACCTTCTCATTGAGCTTTCCGAGGCGCTCCACATAGTCCAGGACGGGCGCCTCCTCATGTGCGGAGCAGGGGCCTACTATAATGAGAAGCTTGTCCGAGGCGCCTGTTATGACGTCCGTGACCAGCTTGTCCCTCTCTGCCTTAACGGCCTTGAGGCTGTCCGGCAGGGGCACCATGTCCACTACTACTTCCGGGTCCGGAATTCGTTTTGTCTTTCTAAACATCTGTATTCTCTCTCTTGCGCCCCTTTATGCGGCCCGCATATGGCGCCGCAGGGGGCTGTATTTATGTATTTGCGTGTCTTTCATGCGCCTGCCGCCTCTTCGTGCGGCGCATTGCCTGCGGAATGGAGCTGAGTGCAAACATATGTTTGGCGCGGGTTATGTGCGCGTAAAACCAGTTTCAGACCTTATCCGCTATATCCAGAAGAAGGCGCTCCGTGTCTTCCCAGCCGAGGCAGGGGTCTGTGATGGACTTGCCGTATATGATGTCCTCTTTCTGGCAGCCCTCTTCTATGAAGCTTTCTATCATGAAGCCCTTGACTATCTTTTTGAAGTCCGCATCATAGTTGCGGTTCTGCATGACTTCCTCGCAGATGCGTATCTGCTGCCTGAACTGCTTGCCGCTGTTGGAGTGGTTGGCATCTATGATTACCGCAGGATTCTGAAGGCCTGCGTGGGCATAACCTTCCGCAAGCTGCATTACCGTCTCGTAATGGAAGTTGGGGATGTCGTTTCCGTAGCTGTCCACGGCGCCTCTTAAGATGGCGTGCGCCAGAGGGTTGCCGTCTGTTTTGACCTGCCAGCCGTTGAGCTTGAACACCTGCGGGGACTGGGCGGCGTATATGGAGTTGAGGAGCACCAGAAGCGAGCCGGACATGGGGTTCTTGATGCCCACAGGCACATCCACGCCGCTGGATACAAGGCGGTGGAGCTGGTTTTCGCTGGATCTTGCGCCTACTGCTATGTATGAGAGAAGGTCCTCCACGTAGTGTATGTTGGCGGGGTACAGCATCTCGTCCGCTGCTGCAAGGCCGGAGGCCTCTATGGACTTTATGTTGAGCTCACGTATGGCGAAAATGCCCTTTAAGATGTCCTCTGCCTTTGTGGGGTCTGGCTGGGAGAACATGCCCTTGTATCCCACGCCCTTGGTCCTGGGCTTGTTGGTATAGATTCTGGGAACCAGAACGAGCTTGTCCTTGACCTTTTCGTTGAGCCTGCCCAAGCGCTCCACGTAGTCTAAGACAGGAGCCTGCTCATGGGCGGAGCAGGGGCCTACGATTACCAGGAACTTGTCTGACGCCCCTGTTATGACATCCGTGACCATCTGGTCCCTTTCGGCCTTTATGGACGCAAGATCCCTGGGAAGGGGCATCATGTCCACAATGACTTCCGGGTCCGGTATCCTTTTCTGTTTCTCAAACATCGCTCTCTCCTTTGATTCCAAGCCTTGCAAGCGTGGCCTCAAACTCATCCCTTATCTCTTCCGGGATCATGTATGTGTAATCCTTGCCGAAGTGCAGGCAGTTCCTGACGAGCGTGGAGCTCACATGCGTGCCCTCTTCCGGCGCAGGGATATAGATGCCTATCATGCCGGGCATGTACATGCGGCTTGCATTGAGGTCCCTGTTCTCATACTCGAAGTCTATGCAGTCCCTGACTCCCCTGACATAGAACCTGGTGCCCTCTATGGCAAGTATGTCCACAGCAGCCCCTTCAAACGTTATAACGCGCACGCGGGGCTCGTTTTCGTACATCTTTTCCAGGAGCTTTTTGCGCTCCATGACGGGCAGGAAGCCCGTTTTCTGCGTGTTGACCATTATGGCAATGACCACTTCGTCAAACATCTGCAGGGCGCAGTCCGCCACATACTTGTGGCCTGTCGTAGGAGGGTCGAAAGACCCTGCGAATACACATTTCCTGATCATAAAAGCCTCTGCTGTCCGGTCCCTTCATCTGCAGGCGCGGCTTCTTCCGGAGCCTGCTCTTCCACATCCTCCGTGCGCTTGAAGAATGTTATGTACGTCTTTCCGTACTTGCGCTCATCTATCTTCGCAAGACCCCTTATATCTCCTTCAAAGGGGCAGTTCCTTTCATAAACTGCCACACCGTCCCTGTTCAAAAGGCCCCTCTTTCCTATAATCTGCAAAGCCTTCAGCCCCATGTCCGTCCTGTACGGCGGATCCAGGAATATGACGTCATACCTGGTCCTCTGTGCCAGGCACTCCATAAAATCCAGATTCCTGACCTCTGCCGGGA
This sequence comes from Clostridia bacterium, assembly GCA_021204825.1. Classification (GTDB taxonomy): domain Bacteria; phylum Bacillota; class Clostridia; order Christensenellales; family Borkfalkiaceae; genus Coproplasma. Next base: position 100,732 of record JAJPYR010000077.1, read on the forward strand.
TGGGCTCCTTGAAACGGGCTATGTTCTTCTTTAAAAGGGCCAGGCTGTCCTTGGATGAGTCATTGAACACAACTTTCCTGGCCCCTCTGGATACAGCCTCCAGCCCAAGATTTCCGCTCCCGCAGAACAGGTCCAGGACCACGCAGTCCTGCACCGGGCCCAAAATGGCGTACAGGCTCTCCTTGACCCTGTCTGACGTGGGCCGTATGTCTTCTCCTTCAAATTCACAGAGCTTGAGGCCTCTGTGCTTGCCGCTGATGATTCTCATATTAACTCTCTTATATCTCACATATCCAAGGGGATATGTGCTTCACTTTGTGTTTTGTCCCGTTTTTGCTTTGTGTTTTGTCCCGGAATCACTTTGTGTTTTGTCCCGCCCGGAAGACTGTTATGCCATCCTCTGAAATGAAGGCATCCAGCGGCTCATCCCAGGGGTCCTGTGCAAAATCTGCTATCTGGCAGGCGTAGCCAATGCCAACTGCAAGGCATTTATGGGTCCTGAGGTATCTGTCATAGAAGCCCTTGCCGTACCCTATGCGGTACCCTTCCCTGTTAATGCCCAAAAGGGGCACTATGCATACATCCGGAGCTGTGTCTGCGGCTTTCCCTGCAGGCTCCAGGATGCCAAAGGCACCTGCGGAGAGCTCTCCGTACGGCACAGGGACAATGTCCTCCCCTTCCACACGAGGAAGGAACACCTGCCTGCCAAGGTCCAGAAGGGCTTGTATAAGGCCCTCTGTCGGCACTTCACTGCGTATGGCAGAATATGCCATGAAGCTGGAAAAACGGCCATATGAGCGTATAAAGGCCTCTGCAATGTCCGCTGCCTTCCCTCTGCGCTCCTCTGCGGAGAGCGCGTTGCGCATGGCTTTAAGCTGTTTCCTCAGCTCCGTTTTTTCCATCTCAGATACAGTCCCGCGTCTTCCGTACAGGCCGCCATGGCCTGTGCATATACTTTCCCTATACCTAAGTTTACCACACATACAGTCTGTTTGCAATGATTTTGTCTGGGATATAATGCTCTTTACATTGCATACGGGTGCGATATATGACGCCCGCGGAAATCCATGCGCACGCTTTGCGGCAGACATAATAAAAGGCAGGCCGTAAGGTCTGCCCTTTCATTATGTCTGTATGAGAGTTACTTTACACGGAGCTTTACCACATGGCCGCCTGCGAGAAGAATCATCTTGACTGCATCCAGGGAGAAGTCCTCAGCCTTTACCGTAAGGGGCTTGTTGATGGTGCCGCGTGCGAGAACCTTGAGCTTTCCGGCTTTGGCATCCACGAGCTTCTTCTTCTTGAGAGCCGCGATTGTTACGACGTCCCCGGCCTGGAAGTTGGCGGATATGGTGTCTATGTTGATGATGGCCTTCTTGTTGCCTTCAACAGTTGCCTCATCCTCTGTGTGCTTCAGAAGGACATCCTCTGCCACTGTGTCCGTGATGATGTTGTGAGCTTCCTGAACGGATACGGTCTCCTGTACGTGGGACTCTATATCTTCCTCAGAAGTTATCTCCTTGGATTCCTCCACCTCAGCGTCCTGCTCTTCACTGACCTCCTCAGCGGCTTTTTCCACAACCTCTTCAGCTTCTTCTGCAGTAATGCCCGTCTCTTCGGCTATCTTCTCTACAACGGCCTCCTCAATAGCCTCTTCAACCACAGCCTCTTCAACGACCGCCTCGGCTATCACTTCGGCAACCTCTTCTTCGGCTGTTTCTTCAGCGAGTCCTTCCTCTGCGTCTTCTTCTTCGGAGGGAGCCTCTTCTGCAGCAGGCTCTTCCTCGGCGGGTTCTTCTGCAGGAGTCTCATCTGCGGGTGCCTCTTCTGCAGGGGTCTCCTCTGCAGCGGGCTCTTCAGCTGTCTCTTCCGCTACTGCTTCTTCAACAACCTCTTCCACAACTTCCGCCACTGCTTCATCTATAATCTCTTCAACCTGCTCTTCAGAGAGACCTGTCTCTTCAGCTATCTCCTCAGCAACGGCCTCCTCGACAGCCTCTTCCTCTGCGACTTCGTCAACGACTTCATCAACAACTTCCTCGGCTATCTCCTCAGCTACTTCTTCAGTAACCTCTTCCACAGGCTCTTCAGCAGGTGCCTCTTCCTCTGCGGCAGGCTCCTCTGCTGTTTCCTCCGCCGGTGCTTCCTCTGTGATAATCTCTTCTACAACTACTATCTCTTCTGCAGGTGCAGTCTCCTCAGCGGCGGGCTCTTCTGCTGCTTCCTCGGCTACCTCTTCCACAGGCTCTTCAGCAGGTACTTCCTCCTCAGCGGCGGGCTCTTCTGCTTCCCCGGCTGCCTCTTCAACGGGCTCTTCGGCAGGTGCTTCCTCCTCAGCGGCGGGCTCCTCTGCGGGAGCCTCCTCAGTGATGACCTCTTCTGCAACTGCCTCTTCAACAGGGGCTGTCTCTTCTGTGGGTGTCTCCTCCGTAACGGGCTCCTCAGCTACTTCCTCTGCAACCTCTTCAACGGGCTCTTCAGCGGGCCCCTCTTCCTCTGTTGCAGGCTCCTCTGCTGTTTCCTCGGCTACCTCTTCAACGGGCTCTTCAGCAGGTGCTTCCTCAGCAACGGGCTCCTCAGCGGGAGCCTCCTCTGTGATGGCCTCTTCTGCAACAGCCTCTTCAACAGGAGCTGTCTCTTCTGTGGGTATCTCCTCCGTAATAGGCTCTTCAGCGGGTATCTCTTCTGCGACCGGCTCCCCGGCTGTTTCTTCAGCAACCTCTTCAACAGGCTCTTCGGCAGGACCCTCTTCCTCTGCTGCAGGCTCCTCTGCCACTTCCTCGGCTACCTCTTCAACAGGTTCTTCGGCGGGTGCATCCTCAGCAACGGGCTCCTCAGCGGGAGCTTCCTCTGTGATGACCTCTGCTGCAACTGCCTCTTCAACAGGGGCTGTCTCTTCTGTGAGTGTCTCCTCTGCAACAGGCTCTTCAGCTACATCTGTTACTACTCCCTCTGCGGGAACTTCTGCAACGACAGGCTCTTCAACGGTAACGTACGTCACCTGAGGCTTTACTTCCTTTATAAGCCCCTGCTCAATGAGCTCTTCAGTTGTCTGGTAATCATAGCTGTACTTGACATCTGCAGCACGGTTTCTGCCAGGTTCTGTTCCCAGTCTCCCAAGAAGAACGGCGATGAGGTACTTGGCGTACTTGACCTTCCTGTCTGAGGAGAGTGTAAGGAGCATAGGCGTCTTGGCGAATCTCTTCTTGTCGCTAACGTTCTTGCCGCGGTACTTCGTGCCTTCCCACTCTGTCGGATCGAGAGCGAGTGCCAAGCAGAGCTTCTTGCCCTTGAACAGGAACAGGCCTATCCTTGTCCTTCCGTACATTATGCCGCACTGCTTCCAGCTGAGTCTCGTGCGTGTTCTCTTGTATGAAAGAATCTCATTGATGAGCTCTGAATATCTGTCATGAATCTCTGCAGGAGACTGGATGATTCTGGCAAGGAAACTGTAATTGTACTTGTGATTTGCAAATCTCGGATCTACAGCCACAGGAACAACATTTATAACAGGTGCGGGTGCGGGTTCCTCAGCCGCAGGCTCTTCGGCAGGGGTCTCCTCTGCAACAGGCGCAGCCTCTTCCGCAGGTGCTTCCTCCGTTACAACCTCTTCTGTTATAAC
>JAJPYR010000077.1:104453-107589 GCA_021204825.1 Clostridia bacterium
TCTTCGGCAACGGGCTCTTCTACAGGGGTCTCTTCCTCAGCTGCAGGCTCCTCGGCAACTTCTTCGGCAGATACTTCTTCAGCGGGTACCTCTTCTTCAGATGCGGCTTCTGCAACTGGCTCTTCCTCGGCCTCTTCTGCAGGTTCCTCAGCAACGGGCTCTTCTGCCGGGGTCTCTTCCTCAGCAACAGGCTCTTCAGCTGCCTCTTCCGCAACAGGCTCTTCTGCTACGGGTTCTTCGGCAACCGGCTCTTCAGCTGCGGCCTCCTCAGCAACAGGCTCTGCTGCGGCGGCTTCTGCCTTCTCTTTCTCATCCGCAGCCTTGACGGCCTTTTTCTTTTCAACCGAATACATAACAGCAGCCACAACAATAATAGCAACGATTACTACAGCAACAACAATGATTGTTGCGGTCATGCCAGCATCAAGCAATAAACTCTTTAACATAGCGAACCCCTTTCATATATTTGGGCCTGAGCGGCAAAATGCACGCGCCGATTAGCTTGAAAGTGCGTATAAGTCGCATCAAAAGCCAGTTATCCCTTGATAACTTGCACTTATAATAATTTATATACAGGTAAAAAGTCAATACTTTGAACGAAAGTTTTGCAATATTTCTGCTAAAAATGATGATATTATAAATGCCCTATAACTGCATACAGGTCTAATCAAACGAAAGTTTACTTGGTATACAGTTACCAAGCAGCATGATTAAGATGCAAGAATTGCATCCTGTGGATAATGATAACGATAAATACCCTTAGTCCTTTGTACATATTGATCCAAAACGTGCTATGAGTTTGATTATTATGGATTGTGAATTGCCGTACTGTTGACATGGCGTATAGCAAAAGACAGGGATGATTCCCTGCCTTTGATGTGTACTATGCCGCTTTGCCATTGATAGCTTTTGTGTTGTGGGGTTAGGCTTCTGTATCTGCACTGTTTACTGTGCAAGTCCAGGAAAGAGCAAGGCAATCCAAATTGAGTCCAGAGCCGTCACACGTAAACACGATATAATTGACGCCTGCTTTAAGAGTTACTGTAGCTGTGAGATATCCCCAGCTTGCCGCATAAGCTGTACCACTTATTATTGTTGAAAGTGATGCGTTGGGATCTGCTTTAACTGTGCCGCTTAATGTGGCAGCGGTTCCGTTGACAGAAAGCACTTGATGTGATTCCGCATCATAGTCTGCAAGCTTTGAGATGCCGCTCATTATAGCTGTTCCTGCGGTTATTGTAATGCTGACTTCAACTTCCGCATCTGAATATACGGCAAGTATAACCATATCACCAGATGTATTGAAGTTGCCTACGCTGGAGCCGTCTTCAAAGGTTAAAGATTCGGCGTCATCTCCGTCACCGGTGCCCGTTCTGTTTGACTGCTCCTCAACTTTCAGGAGACCGGAGGTCGTTTTGTTCTCTTTGCCTGTGGCGTTGATGAGATATCCTTCCTCGGCTTCAATAGTCGCGGTTCCGTTTGTATCCGGAGTCTCGTCATCTTCCGCAGCATCCAGAATCGTTGTGATTGTAGTAATCTTCGAGGCAATACTGATTGATTCAACTGTGGTGTTATCGGTTACAACTTCTGTTGCTCCCTCATCATCTGATGTTGATGTAGTAGTTTCTGTGTTATAGCAAAGCTTGATGCCTTCCAGGTTAAGGCCGCTGCCGTCACTTGTAAAGGTTATGTAGTTGATGCCCTTGGTCAGTGAAATCTCAGCCTGAAGCGTGCCCCAGCTTGCAGCATAGGCTGCCCCGCTTATGATTGTTGAAAGAGATGCATTTGAATCGGCTATGATGGTGCCGGCCAGACCTGCTGTTTCACCGTTAACGGTAAGTATTTGATGTGATGCTGCTTCGTAATTGGCAAGCTTGGATATGCCGCTCATTATAGCTGTCCCGGCGGTTATTGTAAGAAGAACATCTTCAATGTCTTCGCTTGCGTATGCGCAGAATACAATCTTATCTCCAGAAGTATTGAAGTTTCCTATAGTGGAACCATCCGTGAAAGTCAAAGAGTTTCCATCTGCATCTGTGCCTGTTCTGCCAGTCAGATTTTCGATTTTCAGCAGACCCGCTGTTGTCTTGTCAATTTTTCCGACAGCATCAAACAGTCCGGCATCATCAGCTTCCAGCATGACATAACGGTTATAATCTTCTTCGGTCTTCGTGATGGTGACTTCTCCACTGTCTTCAGGCTCATCCGGGGTTACGTTGTCTTCAGGCTCATCAGGTGTTTCATCACTCGGAATATTTGTAGGGTTATTTGTTGTATTGGAGAACCCGTTGTTGTCTGTTGCAGTCCATGAAAGATTGGCAGCTGCTGTGATTTCAATATAGTCAATGTTAAGTCCGCAGTCATCAAGTGTAAGAGTGATTGTGTTCTCCCCTTGAACAAGATCTATTGTAGCCGTCAGTGTTCCCCAATTATGGATATTGAGTCCTCCGGAAGTATTAAACACACTGTCTGATCCGGGAAGAGTTTCGCTGAGCGTGACCGCTGTGCTATTGACAGTCATGAGGTTGTGCTCTGAACCAACATACGGATTGATGCTTGCAAGCGCAAGAGCATAGATTGCTGTTGCTGTGCTTCCAAGTATGGAACTGTCTTCTGCAAGCTCAAGATCCATGGAAGCTGCCTTGATTGAGATGGTAGCTCCTGTTACAGCAGTGTCAGATGTTATCGTAAAGGTAATTGTAGGATTGCTGCCAGAAAGATATCCCACAGATCCGCCGTCAGGGCATGTTACATTTCCGGAGCATTCCTCATCATCTTGAACATTGAATACGAAACTCTCCACATATGAGCCTTGGTCTGTATTTTCCAGCGTGTAGTAAAGATTTGACTCGTCTGCCCAGAGTGTTGCGTCCTCTGCCTCAAAACGATAAGTTTCCTCGGTTACAGGCGTATCAGTATCATCTGGATCAGGTGTAACAGGTGTATCAGGATCGGGGGTAGGTTCAGGTTCATTGCTGTTGCAGGCAGCTAAAACCAGCGAGAAGGCAAGGCATATCGCAATAAAGGGCACAAAGAGCCACTTCAAAGCTTTTTTCATTAGGTTTCCTCCTTATTTGCAACATATAAATGAAAGTCATCAAGCCGTAGTGGTACTTGCATGCTTGGCTTTTGAATA
>JAJPYR010000049.1 GCA_021204825.1 Clostridia bacterium
TCTATGATCTCCTGTATGTCTTTGCGTATTGCTTTGCCTGCGTCTTTTACCTGCTGCCTGCGTTTCTGTAATAATGAGATTTTATCCATAAAAGCTCCTGAAGGCAAAATCCGTTCCTGCTGTCTTACGTACATGAAAAAGTGTGAAGACGGCAAAAATTTCTTCAGCTTAGAGTATACCAAAAGCCCTTTGGAAAATCAACCGGATTTAACCACTTTCTCTCTCAATGGCGCAAAATTGCCTACATCTGCACTGTTTTTGTTAAAAGCGCTCAGCCGCCATACCGGCGCATTCACATTGGCGCACACAGGCAGGGGCCGTGATTTTCTGCGGGAATTGAAAGAAGGGCAGACTTGTCTTGGCCTGTCCTTCTCCTATACCTCATCACCTCAAAAGCCTGCACGGTAACGGCCTTTATGACCGTGCCATACGGGCAGAAATCTTCAGATATATTGAGATTTCATTGTTTTCTGTTGTAAGTGCGGACCCAAAGCACATGGCCCTGCAACAGCCCTGTGAAGGGCCTGCATGCGGCCCTTTGGGCGCATGGATCACTCCATCTCTCCGGGGTCCCTGGTATACTGCGCATCTCCATCCTGGGGCTGGTCCTTGTGAGATTCCATGTAGTCCCTGTACGCCTGGACGGCCATGCGGTCGCAGCGGTTGTTCATCTCGTTGTCCGCATGCCCCTTGACCCATTTGAAGGTTAAGTGCTGGTGGCGGGTCAGACTGTAGAGCTCCTGCCACAGGTCCACGTTGAGCACAGGCTTTCCGTCAGACTTTCTGAAGCCGTGCTGCATCCAGCTGTCCAGCCATCCGTTGTTGAACGCGTTTATGATGTAGGACGAATCGGAAAAGACGGTTACGTCACAGCTCTCCTTGAGGCATTTGAGGGCCTGGATCAGGGCCGTCATCTCCATGCGGTTGTTTGTGGTCGCGGGGTCTGCTCCGGACAGGGACTTTTCTGCCTTCTTGTAGAGAAGTATGCAGGCCCATCCGCCCGCGCCGGGATTGCCGGTGCATGCCCCGTCCGTGAATATGTCCACGTGTTTTCTTTCAAAGGCCATTACTTTGAGAGCTCCTTGGAACGGGCGACGCAGGCTGCCACCGCTCTGTCTACGATTTCCGCGAAGTCCTCATTCTGGAAGACCTTGACGGCCTCTATCGTTGTGCCTCCCTTGCTGCAGACGCGCTGGATAAGCTCCGGCAGGGGAGTCTCGTTGCGCTCCACCATCTCTGCAGCCCCCTTGACGGTCTGGACGGTGAGCACAGTTGCCTCATCGCGGGTCAGGCCTGCGTGCATGCCTGCGTCTATCATGGCATCTATGAACAGGAACACGTATGCAGGTCCGCTTCCTGAGATGCCCGTTACGGCATCCAGCTTTGACTCGTCCGTGGTTACCGTGTGGCCCAGGCAGTTGAAGATGCCCATTATGAACTGTATGTCATCCACATTGCGCGCATAGTCCGCTATGTCCACGCCAAGCGCTCCGGAGCCTATGGAACAGGGCAGGTTGGGCATGCAGCGGGCCACCTTTATGGCTCCGTACCCGAAGCTGTTCTTTATGGTGTTCTTCTTGACGCCTGCCATTATGGAGATGACCTTCTCCGGGATGTATCCGTTGAGGCTCTCTGCGACTGCGGCAAAGTTCTGGGGCTTTACGGCAAGCAGCAGATAATCTGAGTTCTCGGCCACGAACCTGTTGTCCAGGGTCTTGTTGACCCCGAGGTAGTTCACCCTGTCCAAGCTCTCGCTGTTCACGTCCGATACTATTATCTTCTTCTCGTGGATGTAGTCTGAAAGGACCACTCCCTTAAGGATGGACTCTGCCATGAAACCGCAGCCTATTACGCCAAGCCTGTAGAGGTTTTTCATCATTAACTCCTTTATTTGCAACTTAAAAACAGTTGACTTGATTGTCCAGATTTATTATAATGACTTCGCTTTTCAGATATAGGGGAGTAGCTCAACGGTAGAGTCGCGGTCTCCAAAACCGTCGGTTGCATGTTCGAATCGTGTCTCCCCTGCCAACAGCCGGCCCAAACAGGGCCGGTTTTTTCTTGCCCTAATAACGGTCCGCAGCCCATGGAATGCCGCACGGAAACTGTATATGGTCCTGTGCGCATGTCCCGGGATGATGTCTGCTCTATGCCTTTGTGGCAAAGGCAGGATTTCCGCACATATGCAGGCATTTTTCAGATGGACGGGCTTTGGGGCTATACTTCCACAACGCCGGAGCGGCCGAGGCAGTCCTTGTTGACCGCAAGGATGGGCCTGATTTCCGCGTTGATGTACTCCACGACCTGTGAGGGCGCGCGTCCTATGAACTTGGATGCGTCCACTATCTCTCCGAGGCGTCCGTGGACGGCCTTGAACATGTCATCTCCGGCTATCATCTCAAGGAGATTGTTGTCCTTGCCCTCCTCCTTCACCTGCCTGCCGGCTTCCTGTGAAAGGACACGGATGCGCTCATGGAGCTGCTGGCGGTCTCCGCCTGCCTTCACGCACTCCATTATGATGTTCTCCGTGGCCATGAAAGGAAGCTCCGCCGCTATGTGCTTTGCTATGACCTTGTCATACACAACGAGGCCATCCGCCACATTCATATATATGTTAAGGACGCCGTCCAGGGCCAGGAATGCCTGCGCTATGACTATGCGCCTGTTGGCGGAATCGTCCAGGGTGCGCTCAAACCACTGCGTGCCTGCCGTTATGGCAGTGTTCATGGGCAGGGATATGACATACCTGCACAGGGAGCCCATGCGCTCACAGCGCATGGGGTTGCGCTTGTATGCCATGGCGGATGAGCCTATCTGGGTCTTTTCAAAGGGCTCCTCTATCTCCTTCATGTTCTGCAGGATACGGATGTCGTTGGAGAACTTGTAGCAGCTCTGGGCTATCTGGGACAGGACGGACAGGACATTGTAATCGAACTTCCTGGGATAGGTCTGGCCTGTCACGCCGTAGGCGCGCTCAAAGCCCATCTTCTCTATGACCTTCAGCTCCAGCTCCTTCACCTTCTCCTCATCGCCGTCAAACAGGTCCATGAAGCTGGCCTGCGTGCCTGTCGTGCCCTTGACGCCCCTCAGCTTGAAGCTGTCCAGGACGCTGAGAATATTGCTGTAGTCCATGGCAAGGTCCTGAAGCCACAGGGTTGCACGCTTGCCAACCGTGGTGAGCTGTGCGGGCTGCAGATGGGTGAATCCCAGTGTGGGCATGTCCTTGTACTTCATGGCGAACCTTGTGAGCTTCTCCATTACATTTACAAGCTTTATAAGAATGAGCCCTAAGGCATCATATATCATAATGAGCTCGGAGTTGCAGTCCACGAAGCAGCTCGTGGCCCCGAGATGTATTATGCCTTTTGCGGATGTGGCCTGGTCCCCGTATGCCTTCACATGGGCCATTACGTCATGGCGGGTCTGCTTCTCATACGCAGCGGCCACATCATAGTTGATGTCATCCGCGTACTTCTTGAGGTCCTCTATCTGCTCGTCCGTAATGTTCAGGCCCAGCTCCTTCTCGGACTCCGCGAGGGCTATCCAGAGCTGTCTCCACAGGCGGAAGCGCTTCTCATCCGAGAATGCCTTCTGCATGTCCTTGCTTGCGTACCTGGTTGTCAGGGGATTTACGTATACAGTGTTGTCTGCCATTATGCCTGTCTCCCTGCATCCTTATGATGCCATTTTGCCGCTGTATGTTGGCGTTTCCGTGTATCTGTCCGCTGCCCGCCAAGGCCCTGGAAAGCCTTGAAGGGCCGGCCGGATTATCTCACGGGCCTTACCCTTCCGCCGTATGTCTGTGGCGCGGGATATGTCTCGCCGAAGGTCTCCGCAGTTATGGACTTGATCTTCTGCTCCTTTAAAGGCCTGTCATTGTAATTTGTCTTGACGCTTGCAATCCTGTCCACGACTTCCATCCCTCGGAGCACCTTGCCGAAGGCAGCGTACTGCCCGTCCAGGTAAGGGGCGTCTGCGTGCATGATGAAGAACTGCGAGCCTGCAGAATCGGGGGCCGTCGCGCGGGCCATTGAGATGACCCCGCGGACATGCTTTACGTCATTGCACTTGTAGCCGTTTGAGGCGAACTCTCCCTTGATGGTGTATCCCGGGCCGCCCGTGCCGGTTCCGAGCGGGTCCCCGCCCTGGATCATGAAGCCGGATATTACCCTGTGGAAGATGAGGCCGTTGTAGAAGCCCTTCTGCACAAGGGATATGAAATTGTTCACCGTGTTGGGTGCCTTGTCCGGATACAGCTCCAGGACAATCTTTCCGCCGCCCTCCATCTCAATGATAGCCTGTGGATTTTCCATGCCTCGCCTCTCTATTCTGTCTTTTGCTCAAATATGCTGCTGATATCCAGATCCTTGTACTCCACCGGAACCAGCTTGTCCTCGTCTTCAGTTTCGCCCTTGACGAACTTCTCCAGCTTTATTCCGGCCTCCTTGAACAGAACCAAGGCGAATTTGTCAGGATAGCCTTCCCCGTACACAATCCTTGTGATGCCGGAGTTGATGATGATCTTTGCGCATATGACGCAGGGCTGGTGCGTGCAGTACAGGGTGCACCCTTCCACGCTGCATCCCACTCTTGCCGCCTGTATGATTGCGTTCTGCTCCGCATGCACCGCATAGCAGAGCTCATGCCTCGTGCCGGACGGAATGCCGTACTTCTGCCTCATGCACTCCCCGCGCTCCACGCAGCTCTGTATGCCCTGGGGCGCGCCGTTGTATCCCGTGGCGATGACCCTCTTGTTTTTGACAATGATGGCTCCGACATGCCTGTCCTGCTTGTAGCATGAAGACCAGCTGCCTATCTGTTCCGCCATCTCTATGAATCTCTTGTCCCACTTGTCCATCTTACGCGCACTCCTTCATAATACCGTTATTATAGCATCCTAAAGCCCCTTTGACAATTTTTTAAATTACTGTAATGGCCGAATACGTTTGCAATGACGTTGATATTCTCTTTCCATATATACTAATACAGCTCCGGATGCAAGTCCGGATGCAGCCACGCGCAGGGCCTGCACGGCCAGCATGAAAACGCCCGCAGAGGCCTGTGTATCCGGATTTCTGCCGCATAAGCGGGCAAAATTACAGCCGCCCAAAGTTTTGAGCGGCCTGAAGCTGTTTATCCTTTTGTTCCAAGGCTCCCGGAGGAGTCATCTGATGAGAAATCCGCAAATTCTTCTATCGCATACACCTTCACTTGCCATCCGTCCGCGTCTGCGCAGCCGGCAACTACATCCTCGCCCCGGATTCTGCTGTATGAAGGGTCACCGGTTGTTTTGTCGGCCGGGTCATAGTAACCGAGATTCTCACTTCTGCCGTAAAACTCCCAGCTCTCATCCCCGTCAAAACACTCTATGCTGCCTTTTATGGTTCCGAAATTGTACCCCTCATCATCAACGGATGTGATAATGAGAGTGAGTTTTTTTATTAAGTCTCCGAGGTTTGTCACTTCACAGTGGCATGACAGGCAGTCAGGCACTTCGACATGTTCGCCGTTCTGGTTGGTCACATTGGTTTTGTTAAGCCAGGTTTCCAGATTGAATATCATAATGTTGCCGTCCGTATAGTTGCCGCTCTCATTCGTGTCAAACTTTACGAAGCTGGTGTGTGTTTTTGCGTTGTATTCCTTCATAATGCCTGCATTGTACCACAGACCTCCGTTCTGTCAAGCCTCATATGCCAGTACAGAATGCTTTTCCGGCCCGCAGGCAGCATTGCGCTGCCGGATGCCAACTGTGCTTAAGGGACAGTAAAAAACCGCTTAAGATAAGCCAAAATCCTGCTAGGAGAGCCTAAAAAACTGCCCTTCGGAGCCGGATTTTTGTGTCAGAAAGTAAAAATTTTGTGAAAAGACAAAAAAAGTTGCCTTTTTTTGTTTAAAACCACGGAAAAGCGTTTATATAATATTATGTAAGGACTTGAACGGCCCGCAAGGTTCAGTGTCGCCGTGTTCAGGTTCTTAGCATTGCAGAGCAACTTAGTAAACGGAGGATAACGTAATGACCATCAAACCTTTGTTCGACAAGGTAGTAGTTGAAGGCCTCAAGGCCGAGGAAAGGACCAAGAGCGGCCTGTATCTCACTTCTGCGGCTCAGGAGAAGCCTGCAACGTGTGTCGTTGTGGCTGTGGGCCCCGGCGGAATTGTGGACGGCAAGGAAGTCGTAATGCAGGTCAAGGTAGGCGACAAGGTGCTTCTTTCCAAGTACAGCGGCACTGAAGTCAAGGTTGAAGACAAGGAATATACAATAATCCGCCAGAGCGACATTCTGGCCATTGTTGAGTAATTACAGGAGATAATCATGGCTAAACAGATTTTATACGGAGACGAAGCCAGAAAGAAGCTGGAGACAGGCGTCAACGTCGTAGCTGATACCGTCAAGATCACCTTAGGCCCCAAGGGCCGCAATGTTGTGCTGGACAAGAAGTTCGGCTCACCGCTTATCACCAATGACGGCGTCACCATCGCCAAGGAGATAGAGCTTCCGGATCCCTTCGAGAACATGGGCGCACAGCTCGTCAAGGAAGTCTCCACAAAGACCAACGATGTCGCAGGAGACGGCACCACCACCGCCATGGTTCTTGCGCAGGCCATTGTGCATGAGGGTCTCAAGAACCTTGCAGCAGGCGCCAACCCCATGATCCTCAAGAAAGGAATCGCCAAGGCCGTTGACACAGCCGTAGCCAAGGTAAAGTCCATATCACAGATTGTGGATTCCAAGCTGGCAATCTCCCAGGTAGCATCCATTTCCGCGGGAGACGAGGCCATAGGCGAGCTTATTTCCAACGCCATGGAAATCGTAGGCAAGGACGGTGTCATTACCGTTGAGGAAGGCAAGAGCATGAACACCGAGCTCACCACCGTTGAGGGCATGCAGTTCGACCGCGGCTATGCATCTGCCTACATGGTAACCAACACCGAGAAGATGGAAGCCGTCCTTGACACTCCCTACATCCTTATAACAGACAAGAAGATCTCTGCCCTTCAGGAGATACTGCCCATCGTTGAGCCCATCGCACAGCAGGGCGCAAGGCTTCTCATCATAGC
>JAJPYR010000029.1 GCA_021204825.1 Clostridia bacterium
GGACTACTCTCCCTTTACATCCACACCATGTGCATACAGTTCCCCGCTGGAAAGATCAATATCGTCATTCCATATAATGCCGTATCCTCCGACATCTACGTAAGCCTTGCGGAACAGCTCTTCGTCCTTCAGCGGACTGAAGACAGGATCATCCAACAGAATATGCGCATCATACACTTTGCATGCCCCGTCCTTAAACTTGAGACGGAGTTTGTAGTTATCCAGAATCTCCATATCCGTAACTTGATAAAGCATTCCCTACCCTCTCTAATCTCAAATAATCTTATCATATTTATATTAGCACAGCTATAAATACATGTCAAGTGTTATAAACATATATTTACAACATGAATAATTTCCGAAGGCACATTGTACCAGAGATTGAGCCAACTTCTATATAACCAACAAAGTAAGCGTCTCTGGTACTCCGTTACCCGTCAAGCAGTCAACCAACTATGGTTCAGCTTGACAATGGCACCTGTGGGCTGCATTTTCTCAGTGTACATACGGAGAGAATACTGGTTACATACAGTATTCACTGCAGGTTCAGTGTAGTCACTCCAGTGGAGCCAGCTTTACAAAATCCTGGGTATCCCACATTGTGTTCAACTCAGCAGAATGTAAGGAAATCCATTCCATTGCATCTGACACTTCCTTAGGGGACAAATCCGTATCACATAAAAGCACCCCGCCAAAGCTGAACACCCCGCAGTGACCATCCTTATCCTTGATGTGAACGTGCGGAGGGTTATGCTCCTTGCCACGCTGATACATCATGACCGTAAGGCCGTGAAATCTTGATATTACAGGCATATTTTTCACCCCCTTATAAACACAAAAAAATTGTTAAGAAGATGAAAACCCCTTGCCATCCGGTCAAGCAGTATAGTAAAATGAGCTTGGGTATATTTTGACATACCGCAAGCCGAACCACAAGGGTTCGATACTTCTTGACTGTGCCTACATAATATTATATAAACACTTTTCGGCAAATTTAAAACTAATTTTTAAAATTTCCAGAAAACAAAAATCGGGATATTTCTTTAATTAGCGGAAAAATGTCAAATGTGCTGTGGCAAAGACAAGTTGTACTGGCTGCGGGAATATGTGAAGTAAAAACAGAGCCTGTTGTTTGATGCGACTGGTTCTGTTTTTTTGTGAATGTGCAAACACTTATGGTTTGAAGGAAGTGATATAGTCGAGTGGGCAAGAATGTGACAGTCTGCATTTTGCGACTCTATCCCACAAAAGCAGCTAGCCTCACGCACATAACAACACTCAAACGTTGTTTTGGGCGACGAAACCTGTATGCGTTAGATACACACACATGCCGGTCTTACAAAATGGCGTGTTCCTTGGCTCATATGAGACGCCAAACGGTATGCGGAGAGACAACCCCCCCCTTGCCATCCAGTCAAGCAGTATGATAAACTGTTATTGGTATTTTGTTTCATACCGCAAGACAGAACCGCAAAGGGTTCCACACAACTTGACTTTGGGCTACATAATATTATATAAACACTTTTCGGCAAATTTAAAAATAATTTTAAAATTTCCAGAAAACAAAAATCGGGATATTTCTTCAATTAGGGGAAAAATGCAAAAACAGTGCTGTGGCAAAGACAAGTTGTACTGGCTGCGGGAGCATGTGAAGTAAAAACAGGGCCTGTTGTTTAATGCGACAGGCTCTGTTTTTTGTGAATGTGCAAAATACTTATGGTTTGAAGGAAGTGATATAGTTGAATGGGCAAGAATGTGACAGTCTGCCATTTTGTGGCCAGATTACACTAAAGCAACTAATATCACGCATCATAACCACACACAAACGTTGTTTGGGGCTGAGGAAACCTGTATGCGTTGGATACACATGCCGGTCTTACAAAATGGCGTGCTGTCTGGCTTATATTAGACATTAAACGGTATGCGGAGAGACAAAACTCCCTTGCAATCCGGGCAAACATCGTGTTACAATGACACCATAAGGCTGAACCGTCTCATTCATTAAACATATGGAGGGAATGCTGGTTGCATACAGTATTCAATTCAGGTTCAGTGTAGTCACTTCAGAGAAGTCCGTTGTGCAGAGCAAAGGACTTTTTTGTTCAAGCAGTTGTACGTGCAGACTGAGGAGAGTGCAGAAACGGGCCTGCCTTTCCTTGACAGAAATCCGTTTTCGTACTACCATTATCCACGGACAACAGGTGACATACTATGATAATAGACTTCCATATTCATACATTTCCGGACAAGATTGCGTCCAGGACAATAACAATGCTGGCAGGGAAATGCCACTGCAAGCCGTACTCGGACAGCTCGCTGGGGGCACAGCTGAACTCCATGAAGCGTTCCGGCGTGGACTGGTCCGTGGCCCTGCCCGTCATGACAAAGCCGGAGCAGACTGCAAAGCTCAACGCAGGCTTCATTGCCAACAGAGACTGGTACCTGGAGCGGGGCATCATACCCTTCGGCGGGATGCATCCGGACAACGAGGATTACAAGGGCGAGATAAAGAGGCTCCGCGAGGGCGGAATACTGGGATTAAAGCTCCACCCCGCATACCAGGGCATTCCCTTTGATGACATCCGTTTCATGCGAATCATAGATTACGCCTCAGAGCAGGGGCTCATCGTGCTCACGCATGCAGGCTGGGACATCGGCATCTATGACCAGAATTACTGCTCCGTGCCCCAGGTGCTCAACGTCATCAATACAGTGCATCCGGAGAAACTCGTGCTTGCGCATATGGGCGGATGGGCAGACTGGAAGAATGTGGAGCAGGATCTGGCAGGCGCGCCTGTGTGGTTTGACACCGCCTTTTCCCTGGGCACCATCACTCCCAATCCTTCCTGCACAGAGCCGCCTATTGTGGACCACAACCTCTCGGATGAAGACTTCATACGCCTTGCCAGAAAGCACGGGACAGACAGGATACTGTTCGCCACAGACTATCCGTGGGCAGACCAGACAGAGTATCTCCGCATGGTGCAGAATATGGCCCTTACGGACACGGAGAAGGAGCAGATTTTAGGCGGCAACGCGCTGGCACTGCTGGGGGACGGATTCAAGGCATGATTATGCCGTGATTTGAGAATATTTAAGCACCAAATTAAAAAACCCGGCTGGTTTTGGCCGGGTTTTGTCATGTCTGGTTTTGGTGCGGAAACGGAATGATTATGGGGCAATTTTTTGGTGTCAGACACCGCCGTAGAGCTTGCGCTTGTCTATGATGCGGACTGCCTTGCCTTCGGAGCGGGGAATGGTTTCGGGCTCTGCGACCTTGACGTTGACCTTTATGCCAAGCATGTTCTGCAGTCCTATGACAAGCTCTGCCTGGCGCACCTGCAGGGGCTTGCCTTGGGCTGCCTGCGCGGGGGTCATCTCGGCAATTACCTCTATCGTGTCCTTGGAGTTGAGACGGTCCACCACTATCTGGTAATAGTCTGAGTAGCCCTGGTCTATGAGCACGGACTCTATCTGGGACGGGAAAACGTTCACGCCCTTTACAATGAGCATGTCATCCGCGCGGCCCAAAACCTTGCTCATGCGCACTCCTGTGCGTCCGCAGGGGCAGGGAGAATAGTCCAGCTTGCAAAGGTCCCTTGTGCGGTAGCGGATGAGCGGGAAGGCCTTCTTTGTGAGGACTGTAAATACAAGCTCGCCCACCTGGCCTTCGGGAAGCACTTCGCCCGTTGCAGGGTTTATGATCTCGGGGATGTAATGGTCTTCCTGGATATGCATGCCGTTCTGCTCTTCGCACTCGAAGGACACTCCCGGGCCGGACATCTCGGTTAAGCCGTATACATCATGGGACTTGAGGCCTAAGAGGGACTCAATGTCCTTTCTCATCTCTTCCGTCCAGGGCTCTGCGCCGAAGAATCCGTGGCGGAGCTTGAGCTGGTCTTTGAGTCCGCGGTCACGGACCGCTTCGCCGAGGGTTATGGCGTATGAGGGTGTGCAGCAGATAGCTGTGGCTCCCATGTCTATGAGGAACTGCAGCTGCCTGTCCGTATTGCCTGTGGACATGGGCATCGTGAGGGCGCCTACCTTGTGGGCGCCGCCGTGATAACCGAGGCCGCCGGAGAACAGGCCGTATCCGAAGCATATGTGCACGATGTCCTCATTAGAGACGCCGCCGGCCACGAATGCGCGGGCCGTGCAATCCTCCCAGTTGGAGAGGTCCTCCTTCGTGTAGTATGCCACAACGCGCTTGCCTGTGGTGCCTGATGTCGCCTGCAGGCGCACAACGTCCTTTAAAGGCACGCCAAGCATTCCGAAGGGATACTGGTCCCTTAAGTCAGTCTTCGTAATGAAGGGCAAAAGATGCAGATCCTCTATGCCGCGGATGTCCTCGGGATTTACGCCTGCCTCATCCATGCGGTCATGATAGAACTTCACGTTGTTGTATACGTGATGCACCTGCTCTACAAGGCGCTTGCTCTGAAGCTTTGTCAGCTCCTCGCGGGGCATCGTCTCCAGGTCCGGCTGAAAGTATCTCTGTTCCATGTCTCCCACCTGTATCATTGTATCCGCGCGAATGCATCTGCATTTACACGGATATGTTCTGCTTTTTATGGCTGTATTGTATACCTCTGCGAAAAAATACGCAAGCGGTTTATGCAACAAATCCCGCATTTATGCAATATATATGCAGTAATGCGGGATTTTATACATGTTTTATGCAGCTTTTATGCAGTATGTGCGGATTATACTCCGTACAGCTTGCGCTTGTCTATGACGCGCTGCGCCTTGCCCTCTGAACGGGGTATGGTCATTGGAGGAACGACCTTGACGTCCACGCCGATGCCGAGCATTGAGCGGAGGGCGGCAACAAGCTTCTTTTCACGCTCTTCCACGGGAACATCATTGGCGGCAGCCATGTCCGGGGTGAGCTCCACCTGCACTTCCATGAAGTCCCTGTTGTGCTCTGAGCGGTCCACTACTATCTGGTAATTGGCCAGGTAGCCGTTGTTTAAAAGCACCTGCTCTATCTGTGAAGGGAACACGTTCACGCCCTTCACTATCATCATGTCATCCGTGCGGCCAAGGAGCCTTCCCATGCGCGCATGGGTGCGTCCGCAGGCGCATTTCTCATGGGTGAGCGTGCAGAGGTCTCTGGTGCGGTATCTGAGGAGCGGGAATGCCTTCTTCGTGATGCATGTGAATACCAGCTCGCCTATCTGCCCGTCCGGAAGCACTTCGCCTGTTGCGGGGTCTATGATTTCCGGAATGAAGTGGTCTTCCTGGATATGAAGGCCTGCATGCGCCTCGCACTCCCAGGACACTCCGGGACCGGAGATTTCCGTAAGGCCGTATATGTCATATGCAGTGATGCCAAGCATGCGCTCTATGTCTCTGCGCATCTCCTCTGTCCAGGGCTCTGCGCCGAAGATGCCGGCTTTCAAATGGAGCTTGTCCTTGAGGCCCTTTGCTGTTACCTGCTCCGCTATGGTGTATGCATATGAAGGCGTGCAGGCTATTATTGTGGCCTGCATGTCAATTAAGAACTGTATCTGCCTTTCCGTATTGCCGGAAGACATGGGAATTGTGAGGCTGCCAAGCATATGGGAGCCGCCGTTGAGTCCGGGGCCGCCTGTGAACAGGCCGTATCCGTAGCACACATGAACGATATCATCCTTGGTTCCGCCTGCCGCCACAATGGACCTTGCGCAGCACTCATCCCAGATAAGAACGTCTTCCATCGTGTAGTACGCAACCACCCTGCGCCCCGTGGTGCCGCTGGTGGACTGTATGCGAACGCAGTCGGAGAGGGGCACTGCCACCATTCCGGTGGGATACTGCTCCTTCAGGTCATCCTTCGTAATGAAGGGCAGCAGATGCAGATCCTCTATGCCGTGAATGTCCTCGGGCTTTACGCCCATTGCGTCCATTCTGTCATGGTACATCTTCACGTGGTCATATACATGACGCACCTGCTTCACCAGCCTCTCGCTCTGGAGCTTCTCCAGTTCCTCACGGGGCATTGTCTCTATTTCCGGCTGGAAATACATTTCTCTCATCTCTTTTACCTCACCTTATTATGACGTTATTCTTATCGGTTATAGTATCCGAAAATTCCTTTGCGCTGTATATCCCAATCTTCTGTTGCTTGCTCATTATGTGTTGCCGCGTGGTTCTTTTATATCCTTAAAGCCGGGCATATATGCCGGCTTTTGGTCCTGTTTTATGCTTTGGCCTGCGCGCGCCCCAAGGCGAATGCCTTGAGGTTCATCTCCGTAAATTTAGCGGGAACGCAGGCGCGTATGGCCTGCTCCCACATCTTAGCGGGGATGTCAAAGTAGTTGGAAAGGCGTCCCAAAAGGACAATGTTCACAGCCTTTGAAGACCCTGCCTCATTGGCAAGCGACAGGCAGTCCATGGCGTCCACGGAAAACCCGTCTGTGCGGAGCTTTTCTATGAGCCCCTCCGGGTACTGAGCCGCGCCGGTTATGACCGGCATGGGGTCTATCTGCTGCGTGTTGGTAACTATCTGCCCGCCTATCCTGAGGTATGACACATATCTTGCGGCCTCAAGCTGCTCAAAGGAGACTATGTAGTCCGCCTGGCCCTTGTCTATAATGGGCGAGTATACCTTCTCCCCGTATCTGACGTGCGTTACAACGCTGCCGCCTCTCTGGCTCATGCCGTGCTCTTCCGAGACCTTCACGTCATACCCTTCTGAAAGAAGGAGCCTTCCGAGAATCTTGCTTGCGAGAAGGGAGCCCTGTCCGCCGACACCTACTATCATAATGCTCTTAGTCATCTTAAGTGCCCTCCCCTTACTTCTGTATGGCGCCGAAGGCGCACAGCTGCTCACAGACGCCGCAGCCAACGCACTGCGTTGCATCTATGACGGCCTTTTTGTTCTTGAAGCTTATTGCAGGGCATCCCAGCTTCATGCAGGAGCGGCAGGAGCGGCACCTGTCTGCATCCACATGCACCGGCGGGTTGTGCTTCACATACTTCAAGAGGGCGCAGGGCCTTCTGCTTATTATTACGGACGGCTCGTCCGC
>JAJPYR010000025.1 GCA_021204825.1 Clostridia bacterium
GAGGCCGGCATGGTTGTATGGGCAGAGGTTCCTTACATCTCCAAGCACATGAACACCGGCGATGACAACATCAAGCACCAGTTCAAGGAGCTCATCATACAGCAGTTCAACCATCCTTCCATCATGTTCTGGGGCGTCTCCAACGAGATAACCATGAAGAAGACGGACAACAAGCACATGCTCCAGACTCACAGAGAGATGAACGACATGGCCCATGAGCTTGATCCCTCCAGAATGACCACCCTCGCATGCTTTGCAATGTGCATGTGGCGCAACAAGGTTGCCCGCATAACGGATGTCGTTTCCTGGAACCTGTACCTTGGATGGTATGTGCCCGGCAAGTGGTTGAACAGAGGATGGATGGCAATGTACAGATTCCTCGACCACAAGCACTGCATCGGAATGTCCGAGTACGGCGCAGAAGGAATGATTAACCTTCACAAAGAGAAGGTCAAGAGAATGGACAACACCGAGAAGTACCAGGCAAAGTACCACGAGTACATGCTTGAGTTCTTCGCAAAGCATCCTTTCTTCTGGTCCACACACGTATGGAACATGTTCGACTTCGCGGCTGACGGACGCAACCAGGGCGGCGACCCCGGCATGAACCACAAGGGCCTCGTAACATTCGACAGAAAGATAAAGAAGGATGCCTTCTATCTCTACCAGTCATACTGGACAGATCCCGACGAGACCAAGGTGCTTCATCTCTGCGGCAAGAGATACGAGAACCGTGAGAAGGGCAAGACCGAGATTACAGTATACACCAACCAGGGTCCCGTTGACATCTACAACAACGGCAAGCTCGTGGCAACACCAAAGGCAAAGTACAAGAGCGGCATGGTTTACACATGCAAGATTACTCTTGACAAGAGCCAGGACAATGAGATTGTTGCAAAGTCCAAGAAGAATGCAGACCTCACCGATTCCATGATTATCCATCCTGTGGACAAATACGATGAGAGCTACAGCACCAAGAGCCTCGGCAACTCCGCATCCTGGGAGAAGTAATTCCGGCATATGCCAGCTTAACAGCATTAATACAAAAGCCTTCCGGTTTCGGAAGGCTTTTCCAATGTCTTATACTGCTATGTTTTTCGCAGCGGCATATGCTGGGAAAATCAGGAGTGCACGGTGCAGTCATGGATGATGCTGTGGATATAGTCCACGGACTCATCGCATCCGCCGTCCACCCACTCCTTTATGACTGCATATATGCCCAAAAGATAGTATCTGGCCATATAATGTATGCGGTTTTCGTCTATAACAGGGGCATCCGCACCGTGTTTCTCATGAAGGCTGCTCAGAATGCGCTCCTTGAACATCTCCGTGAAGCTCAAGGGGTTTGTGGTCTCCATATGAATCCTGTAGAAATTCATATGCTTTTTTATAAGCTCCAGATAGGCCGTGAGGACATCCTCGTCCGCTCCGGCCTTCTTTCTTGCGTCCATGCGCTCTATGAACTCATCCACTATGATCCTGCGGGCCTCTTCCAGAATGTCCTCAATGGTGTCGTAATGGGTATAGAAAGTGGACCTGTTCACGCCGGCTTCGTCACACAGCTCGCGTATGGTGATTTTGTCCAGCGTCTTTTTGTCCAGAAGCTTCAGAAGGGCCGCCGTCATGCGCATGGCGGAGTTGTTGTATTTTGTCCTGGAATTGTTCATCTGCCTTCCCTCCCCTTTGTTCTTCCTGTGTCCGCAGTCCAAAATTCCGACATTCTGCACAGAAAGTCAAAATTCAGACACTTTGCGGAACTGATGTTGTTGCTGAACATCATCAATTATACTTTAATATCAAATCGTTTGCAACAGGTGCGGTCAAAATTTCACACAATATGTCGGAATGTCTAAATTCCGACACTCTGTTTTTCAGCGGACCAGAAAAAGCCCTTGGATCCTGTCCGCCTTCAGCATTATTTGCAAAGTCACGCACAGAAGCGGCATCAAAAGAAGCGGCATCAAAAAAAAGGCCGGACTTAAGAGACGGCCTCCGGAGAAAAGACTGCATGAAAACAGGAGCAAAGGAAATCAATCCTGCAGACGCAGAAATATCCGCGCTCACAGCCGGATTCGCACTGCCGGCGATACCCGCAAACATTGTGTCCTCAGTGTACAGCATCGTGGACCAGGTGTTCACAGGCAGCAGCCCTGGCGCCAGTGGCACGGGAGCCATGGGCGTAACATTCCCGCTCATACTGTTCATGGCCGCGGTGTACATCATGTGCGTCTACAGCATACCGGCAGCTACAGGGCTTTAAGAGTGAATTGCATCCTCCCCCATGCAACAGCCTGATGCGATTCCTTTTGGTACTCGTCAGACCGGAGATTTGCCGCTGGCTTCCTTCAGAATCTGTGCCTCGCGGCTGACACCCTTGCCTTAAGCAGTATCCTTCCCGCTGCAAGGGCGGATCCGGGACTTTCACCCGTTGGGACGTGCGCCCGCCGGGCTCACCACTGAAAAAGGAGGCCTTTCACGGGCCTCCCTGCCTTTATTGCGCTTTGCTTTCATCCGGCTTTATTAAATCCGCCAGGGTTTTGGAATTGAGGAAATTCATTATGACGTCATCCAGCTCCTTGAAAAGCGGGAGCGTGACGCAGCTTGCCGCGTTCTCGCATGGCACGGCACCCACTTCCAGGCAGTGCACGGGAGCCAGGGACCCCTCTCCGGAGAGAAGGATTTCCGCGGCAGTGTACTCCTCCGGGGCGCGGGAAAGCCTGTATCCGCCCGCCTTTCCCCTGGCGCTGACAATGAGGCCGGAGGATGAGAGCTGCGATGCCGTGTACTCCAGATATTTGACAGACTCCTTCTGCCGCTCCGCTATGTCCGCGAGGGATATGTACCCTTCGCCGTAGTGGTCTGCAAGGTCTATCATGAGCTTAAGGGCATTCCTGCCCTTTGTGGTTATCATCATAACACGTTACCTGCGGCATATATGAGGGTCTTTTACTGCCCCTGATTTTTCTGCGGCCTCTCAGCCGCCGTACTCTATCATCCTGTCTATGCATTTCACGGCCTTGCGGATAAGCTCCGGGTCCATGACTATCTCTTCTCCGCCGCGGCCAATGAGTGTGTTGTATACGTCCGTGAGTGTCGTGAGCTTCATGTTGTTGCACACGAGATTTTTGGACATGGGATAGAAGGACTTGTCCGGGCACCTGAACTGCAGGTGCTGCACAATGGAGTTCTCCGTGCCTATGATGAACTCTTTGGCGTCAGACTTCTCTGCATAGGACATGATGCCTGCCGTGGAGCCTACATAGTCCGCAAGGGCCACTACCTCAGGACGGCACTCAGGATGCACCAAAAGGAGCGCATTGGGATGGGCCTTCTTTGCAGCCTTTGCGTCCGTGTCCTCCATCCTTGCATGCGTAGGGCACCCGCCGGAAAGGATCTGGATGTTCTTCTCCGGAACCTGCGCCTTCACATAAGATCCCAGGTTCCTGTCCGGAATGAAGAGAATGTCCTTCTCCGGAATGGCGCGGCATATCTTGACGGCGCTTGAAGACGTGCAGCAGTAATCTGAGATGGCCTTGAGCTCCGCTGTGGTGTTCACGTATGCGACCACCGCATACCCGGGATAATACTTCTTGGTCTCCTCAATGAGCTCCGCACTCATCTGCTCTGCCATGGGGCATCCTGCGGCTCCGTTGGCAAGATATACCGTCTTGTCCGGGGAAAGCATCTTGGCGGTTTCGGCCATGAAGCGCACGCCGCACATGATGATCATTTTCTGCGGCATGCTCTTTGCCTTCACGGACAGAGCATAGCTGTCTCCCGTGAAGTCCGCTATCTCGCAGATGTCTTCAGACATGTAGCTGTGGGCAAGGATGCAGCAGTCCTTCTCTTTTTTGAGTTGTAATATTCTGTCCTGTAAATCTCTTATCATAATTCCGGTACGCCTTATCTGAATCTTGTGTCCAGGGCCCTGGTTCTGCCTGCAATTATACGCCTCCTAAAAGGGAATTGCAATTGCACTCGCAGCCTGCAGGTCACTTTTTGTCTTCTGCAGCCGGAGCTGTGTCTGAGACAGGCGCTGTGTCTGCGGCAGAAGCTGCGTCTGCGGCAGGGGCTGCAGCGGGAGCCGCCTTTTTGCGGGGCTTGGGCTGCTTGTACACTTCGGCCTTGGCGGCATTGTGCTTTCTGGTCATCTTTGACTTCGCTATGCGCTGAGCCTTCTTCTCCTCCGGGGTCATCTCGTAGAACGGAACCTCGAAGACTGCGGACTCGAAGGGGCGGAGGTCGAACTTGAGCTTGTACGGACGGCCGTCACAGAGCTCTTCAGTGGTCTCCACGGAAAGAGGCTCCCCGTCCGGATATGTTGTGAATACCCTGTTGTACTTGCCGGCAAGCGGTGCTCCCACACCCATCTCCGTCCTGTCCACAGGGGCGAAGTTGCACACGAATATGAGCGCGTTGTTGTAATTCCAGGGGTTGCGGCGGATGAAAGAGAATATGTTGCGCTGGTAGTCCCCGCTGTTTACCCACTCGAAGGTCTTGGGGTCTCCGCAGTCATTATAAAGGACCGGGTGGGATGTGTACAGGTGCAGCAGTGCCCTGTAGCAGTCCATGAGATCCCTGTGGCCCGGATCATTGCAAAGGTGCCAGTCCAGGCTCACTTTGTAATACCACTCATTCTCCTGGCCGAAATCCTGCCCCATAAAGAGAAGCTTCTTGCCGGGATGGCCCATCATCATGGTGTAAACCGTCTTGAGGGAGCCGAACTGGTCCATGCGGTTTCCCGGGAACTTTGTGAGCATGCTGTGCTTTCCGTACACAACCTCGTCATGAGACAGGACAAGCATGTAGTTCTCGTTGAAGATGTAATCCAGCGTATGGGTCATGAGCCAGTGATGGTACGGCCTGTATATGGGATCCTGCCTGATATAGGTAAGCGTATCGTTCATCCAGCCCATGTTCCACTTGAGTCCGAAGCCGAATCCGCCGTCCTTGACGGGCTTTGTGACGCCGGGCAGGATGGATGAATCCTCCGCGATGATGTATGCGTCCGTGCGGTTTCTGAGCACTGAGTTGAGATGGCGGAAGAACTCGAAGCTCTCATAGTTCTCATTGCCGCCGTCCTTGTTGGGGCGCCAGTTCTGCCTGCCGAAGGAGTTGTAGAACATGGCGGCAACGGCATCTGCCCTTAAGGCGTCCACATGGTATTCATTCACCCAGTAGAATGCTGAGGCTATAAGGAAGTTGGAAACTTCCTTCTTGCCGAGGTCGAAGGCCTTCGTGCCCCACTCCGGGTACTCCGCCCGCAGGGGGTCTGCATACTCATAGAGAGGGGTGCCGTCAAAGTTTGCAAGGCCGAAGTCATCCTTCGGGAAGTGCGCGGGCACCCAGTCCAGTATGACGCCGAAGCCGTGCCGGTGCATATAGTCCACAAAGTACGCGAAGTCTGCAGGCTTGCCGTACCTTGCGGTAGGGGCGAAATAGCCTGTTACCTGGTAGCCCCAGGAGGCATCCAGAGGATACTCGCATATGCCCATGAGCTCTATGTGGGTGTATCCCATGTATTCCATGTATTCTGCAAGCTGCTGCGCGAGGGTCCTGTAGTCCAGGAACTTGTCCTCGTCCGTCTTGGAAAGGTCCTTCTTCCAGCTGCCAAGGTGCACTTCATACACGGCCATGGGCTTTGCAAGGAAGTTCTCCCCGTGGCGGGCCTTGCGCCACTCCGCATCCCCCCACTCATAAGCCTTGTAATCCGTTATGACTGACGCATTCTGCGGCCTCATCTGCATGCCGAACGCATACGGGTCCGTCTTATACACTTCACGGCCGTCCGACTGGCGCACAATGTACTTGTACATCACGCCCTCCGTCATGCCGGGCACGAACAGCTCCCAGATGCAGTCATCCGCCTTCTCCATGTTGTCCTTCCACGGCGTCCAGCCGTTTCCGTCCGACACAACGCACACAGCCTGCGCTGCAGGAGCCCACAGCACAAAGTGCACCCCCTTCACGCCGTCCTGCTCGCCCAGGTGCGCTCCCATCTTCTCATACAGGCCGTAATGCGTGCCCTGATGGAAGAGATACCTGTCATAATCCGTAAAAAACCTTTCCATATAAACCGTATCCTCAAATATAGCCCTGGTCCTGCCGCTCTTTTGCCAAACCTGTTTTGTTCCAATATATCCGCGGGCCTTTTATTTGCCGGCCCCGTTTCTTTCTGTCACCAAAGATCCCCTTCCCTGTACACGTAGCGGTACACCGCGCCGCCTTTTGCCGGCATGAGAATCTGCATGCGGCCGTATGCCACCTTCCTGGGCTGCGGCTCGTCTTCAAACCCTGCGGGCGTGCAGGCAAAGACCCTTGTCATCTCGCTCTCTTCCGGCACGCAGGCATCCCATACGGGAAGGCTTACCTTGAGATCCTTGTCCGTCTGGTTTATGGCCACAACCGCACAGTCCGTTTTGTCAAAGCGGGCATACGCAATATATCCCTGGCCTGCCGCAAGCTGCATGACGCTCCCCATCTTAAGGCAGGATATCTTCTTGCGGAGGGCTATGACATGCTTGTGGAATTCTATGAGAACCTTGTTCTCATGCCCCCAAGGGTATGTCCTTCTGGAGTCCGGGTCCGTCCAGCCGACCTGGCCCGCCTCATCCGCATAATATATGCCGGGATTCCCGGGCCATGTCATCTGTATGAGCACGCCGAGCTGCATTATGCCCACATCTATCCCCGCAGATGCTGCAATGGAGCCCTTGCTCTTCAAAGTGCCCGGCGTTTTGTTGGTCCTGGTCAAGAACCTGGAATGGTCATGGTTGGAGAGCTGGTTCAGGGCGCTGTCCAGAGAGGGGCGCGGGAACCTGCTCATGTTCTCTGTCATGGACCGGAAGAACTCATTGCCGTCCCCCAGCTTTCCGGCGTCAAAGGTCTCGCTGTGCTTCTCCATGCCGGTCAGGAACCAGGTCACAGGCTCCATGAAGGCGTCATAGTTCATCACGGAGTCCCACTGGCGGCCGTCAAACCAGGGGGCTGCAGAGCCGTAATGCTCAGCGAAGATGAAGGCATCCCCATTCGCACCGCGCACACTGTCACGGAACTTTTTCCAGAATGTGTGGTTGTACTTGCGGCTGTGGCCCAGGTCCGCCGCAACGTCCAGGCGCCATCCGTCCACGTTGAACGGTGCAGAGACCCACTTTGCGCCCGTGGCCAGAATGTAGCTCTCAAGCTCCGGGGAGTTCTCATAGTTGAGCTTCGGCAGTGTCTGTATTCCCCACCAGCCCTCATAGTCGCTCTTGTCCTCATCCGGATGCTTGAAACGGAAATAGCTTCTGTACGGGCTGTCCACGCTCTGGTAAGCGCCCGGCTCATACCCGGGCTTGTTGAGGTATATGCCCTCCTTGTCCATCCACTTG
This sequence comes from Clostridia bacterium, assembly GCA_021204825.1. Taxonomy (GTDB): domain Bacteria; phylum Bacillota; class Clostridia; order Christensenellales; family Borkfalkiaceae; genus Coproplasma. Next base: position 7,371 of record JAJPYR010000025.1, read on the forward strand.
TTGAATGAGCCGCAGTGGTTGAACACGCCGTCTATAACAACCCTCATGCCCCTTGCATGAATCTCTTCCACAAGGGCCGTGAAGTACTCGTTGCTCTTTTCCAGGTTCTCTGAAGAGGTCACCCTCTTTATGTACCTGGGAGCGTACCCGTTGTGCTGCTCCCAGTCCTTCATGGCATGATCCGTGTCCTCTTCTATAACCGCAAGATGCGGGTCTATGTGGTCATAGTCCTGGGTGTCATACTTATGGTTGGACGGAGACACGAAGAGCGGGTTGAAGTATATGGCCTCCACGCCAAGCTCCTGAAGATAATCCAGCTTTTTGCGCACGCCCTGCAGGTCTCCGCCGTAGAAGTACCTTACATCCAGCTCCTCAGGCATCTTGTTCCATTCCTTGACCTTCCTCGAATGCCCGCCGGTGTAATAGTACTCGTTGTCCGTCACATCATTGGTCTCATCCCCGTTGCAGAAACGGTCCGTGAAGATCTGGTAGAACACTATGCCCTTCGCCCAGTCCGGCACATGGAAGCCGGGCACGAAGGAAAAGTCCCCTTCCGTCCTGTGGGTATCCGAAGGCCCCAGCCTGTTGAAGTACAGGTTCTCGTCGTCATCGAAGATGTTGAAGCAGTATCTCACCTTCCTGTCCGGACAGGTGAAGCTGTACGTGTAATAATCATATCCGCTGCGGCTGCGAATCTTTTCCATGCGCCTTTTGATGCCGTTTATTATGACAAAAACGCCCAGCACGTCATTTTTCAATGTCCGCATCTTGAGCGTAACTTGGTCTCCTGTGGAGGGTTCATACGGAATCTTGAAGTTTTCAGTTTCGTCACAAAATAGAGATCTTCTGTTAATCATACACCGGTGCCTCTGAATTTTGTACCGTATCCCCTTTAGCACAGGCATTCTACCATATATCAGGACGGAAAGTCAATATAACTGCACCCCCTGCGCAATCAAAACGGTGCTTTCCACTTCAGCAAAACGGTGCAGGCCTGAAATGAAAAGGCAGATTCCGGCTTGACGGCGCGCCGCATGTCCGGGAGCCGGATCCGGTCAAAATGCGCTGTACACATCGCTTTCAAGGCGTTATAATTGAGACACAGTCATTTCCTGCGCAACCAAACCGGCGCTGAACCGTACTAATATGCAGAGGACCTCACGGATGGAAGATTCCCAGATCATACAACTGTACAATATGCGCAACGCCCGGGCCATAGACGAGACCCACGCAAAGTACGGGCGTCTGTGCTACAGGATTGCAGACGGGATCCTCCACAGGCGCGAGGACTGCGAGGAATGCGTGAATGACGCATATATGGCGGTCTGGAACTCCATTCCGCCGCAGAATCCGGCCCATTTCTCCGCCTTCCTTTGCGGCATTGTGCGCAACCTGGCCCTTAAAAGATATGAGCATGACCACGCCAGGAAAAGGAACAGGGACGTGGACGTGCCCCTGGATGAGCTTGAGTCAGCCATCCCGGACCGGACACGGGATGCCCTGGAGCAGCTGGAAGAAAAGGAGCTTGCCGCAGCCGTAAGCTCTTTCTTACGCACCGTTTCCGCAGATGACAGGAACATCTTTCTCCAGCGGTACTGGTTCTTCCGCAAAGTCCGCGACATTGCCTCGGACTTCTCCTGCTCGCAGAGCAGAGTGAAGTCTTCTCTCTTCCGCACCAGGAACAAACTTGCAGAGTTTCTCTGCGGCAGGTATTCCACGGAGGTCTGACAATATGACAAATCTTACTGATGCACTGAACTTCATAGATGATGACCTTATAGCGGACACGCTGGACACCATGGACCGCCCCGTCCTGCGTTCCGGCGCCAGGACAGTGCGCTGGGGCAGCCCTTCCAGGGGCCGCCGGCACGGCAGAGGCATTGTGGCAGCCGTCTGCAGCTGCGTGGCGGTGATTGTCTGCGCACTGATAGTCATGTGGTGCCTGCTGGTCTTCAGAGGCTCCGACGCCACAGACCCAAGAAATGAGGGCGATAATGTCTGGTTTGCGGCATTTGACAGCGTATCCGGCATCTATCCGGATGAAGAGATGGCCTCAAGGCTCAGCGGACTGGAGCTGGACAGCCTGAACATACAGCTCTGCTATTCAGAGGAAACGGACTGGCAGGACAGCAGCAACTGGACTTCTCTGCTTATAATGGGCAACAATACCGGCTCCGCCTCGGAGGACGGCACAGTGCAGCATGTCTCCCTGTACTGCATGTTCACGGGCACGCTGGATGACTGGAAGGCAAACCCGGACAGAGCCAATACCGTTGAAAACATCGACATGAACGGCGTGGAAGTGCAGATTACAGACTCCTGCAACGCCGACTTTGAGAAGAACGGCATAATCTATAACCTCCGTATCGCATACGGGGACACAGAAACCGGGCTCATGTCCATCCTGGACACACTGCTTGGATAATCATCAAAACACTCTTATGCAAAAAAGCCTGCGGTCTCCCGCAGGCCCTTTTCTGTGCCTGAAATTATGATGTCCGGACTTCAATCAGCCGATAGAGTTGGCCTCGTCATATGCCGCGCGTATGGCGGCTGAGATGTCAGCCGGCTTTACGCAGTCCCCGCAGAAGTGAAGTTTTGCTGTGATGCCGTCCGTGTCAAAGGCATTGGGCTTTGCGCCAACGGCCATGACAACGAAGTCTGAAGGTATCTCTATTGTCTCTTCCGCACCGCCTTCAGCGGTAATGGTGCAGGTTACTGAATCCTTGCCTATGCTCATAAGCTTGGTGTTTGCATGCATCTGCACGTTGTGGGCGTTGAGGTCTGCCATCATGTCCGGAAGCACGGTTGAGCTCTCGCCTGCCGCAATTTTGGGCAGCATCTCTATGATGCTCACTTCGCAGCCTGTGGATGCAAGATACTCTGCCGTCTCCGCTCCCACAAGGCCGCCGCCTATTACGGAGACCTTCCCGAACGGCGCATATTTTCCGGCCAGGACGTCCCACGCGCTTATGACATTGACACCGTCCGCGCCGGGCACAGGTATGGTTATGTTCTTTGCTCCCACAGCCACAATGACGTCATCATATGCGTTCAGTGTGTCCTTGTCCGGAGATACGCCCATAACGAACTTTACTCCAAGCTTCGGAAGTATTTCATTGTAATAGTTCACACCGCGCACCATCTCGCCCTTCCTCGGGGGAACACAGGAGATGTTCATCTGCCCGCCGATTTTAAGGGACTTCTCATATACAGTGACATCATGGCCCTTTATGGCAGCAACCCTTGCCGCCTCGAGGCCCGCGATGCCGGCTCCGACGACGGCAACCTTCTTTGCCGTCTCCGCCTTTGTTATTGCGCGGTCATACTCATCGCCGTTCTCCGCATTGAGAACGCATCTGCAGATGGTCCTGTTCATGATAGCGTCCGTGCAGCCCTTGTTGCACATGATGCAGTGCCTTATGGGCTCCCCGGCTGCAGCCTTCAAGGCAAAGTCCGGGTCTGCGAGCAGTCCGCGCCCGAGGCCTACGAGGTCGCATTTGCCTGTTGCAAGGACCGCCTCCGCCTCTGCCTCAGTTATGATTCTGCCCACAGCGCATACCGGAACGGAAACAGCCTTCTTCACTGTTTCGGCGCAGTATACTGTCCAGCCGTAATTTCTGGTTCCCATCGCAGGGATTGTGTCTCCCATGTTGCCCGTATGGTTTGCCTGGGCCACATGGAACATGTCCACACCCTCTTTCTCAAGAATCTTCGCAAGCTCCACGGCTTCTTCCAGAGGAAGTCCGCCCTTGCCGCGCCATCCGCTGCCGGCCGGTGTTATGATGGGAAGCTTGTAATCCAGAATCATGTCCGGCACCGCAGCACGGAGTGCTTTTGTTATCATTATGGCGAAGCGTGTGCGGTTTTCAAAAGACCCGCCGTATTCATCCGTTCTCTTGTTCAGTATGGGAGAGCACAGAGACCCTATAAGCCTGTCTCCGTGAATCATCACAGCGTCCACGCCGGCAGCCTTGGCGCGGAGGGCGCACGCCACGAAGGAGTTCACTATCTCACCCATCTGGTCTGCCGAGGCCTCGTTCACGAAGCACAGCATGTCATGGTGAAGCTTGGCATACGCCGCATTGGTCACCTTCTCGCACTCTTCTTTCTTTCCCTGCCTTGCAAGCATCTGGCTCTGCATGATCAGCTTGCCTACGCCCACGGCATCATACTCCGGATAGAATATCTGCACCGCAAGCTTGGCCCCGTACTCATGGCAGGCGTCCGCTAAGGCCTTGAAAGAAGCAATCTGCGCGTCTGCGCAGAGCTTCGGCGTGGGTGAGGCTGTGTTGATGGGCGCCACATCCCCGAGAATAATGTACCCTGCGCCGCCCTGCGCAAGCCTCTTGTAGAAGTTGAAGCTCTTCTTGCCGATGGATCCGTCCCTCTCCTCATATCCTGTTGTGAGAGGCGGGAACACCACTCTGTTCTTTAATGTTGTACCGCCGACTCTGATAGGGTCATTGAGCATATGCAAATACCTCCGTTCCTGCAAAGCAGGCATATGCGCGCATCATTGGACTGATGTGCGCCTTCCCTTATCCTGCTCAACACAATACCACACAGCCTCCGTCCAAAACAATTGCGTTCATTCCAAAGTCCGGCCGTCCGGATTGCGCTGCCGGGCATATTGCAAACTGCCGTGCCCGGATGTGATACGGCATGAGCCCCGCGCATCCGCTGGCATGAAAAAAGGCCTGCACGAAATGCAAGCCATTCCTGTATGTCCGCATTTTCCGGCAATGCATAAAAATTCATCCTAAGTTCGTGAACAAATATTCGGACTGTTTTGATGCAATGGGGAAAAATTGCACATTTTAGAGCCCTTTTGGCTCCGGCGCCGGATTTTTTTTATGCAAATATGCATTGCTGAACGGATATATGCCCGTATGGCAGTGCGGTCACTCCGCCACAATTGCCGCGGACCAGAGCGGTATGCTGAAGCGCTCCGCTATGTGCCTGCACTTGCAGCAGAAGCAGTAATATGCGCTGTAGCCCTCGCCGTACAAAGTTTCGAGGTTTCCAAGGCCCTTGGAGAATATGACATCGCTGCAGGCAAGGACGCTGAGGGTCTCTGCGGAGACTTCGCCCAAGGGTGTGCCGGGCACATCCGTGCCGTTGCCTATGACCCTTGCAAGGTCATAGAGGCCGATGTCCCGGGCGTCCTCTTCCGTTACATCGTTTATGACGGGCTTCCCGCGCACTACGGATGTTACCTCCAGGGCGGGGTACTGCTCCTTTATAATGCGTATAAGAATCTTGTCCAGGACTATCTCGCCGCAGTTGTCATGGAGATAGCACAGGGTTTTTGCCGCGGAAAGGTCTTTGCGGAACATGGCATAGACATTTTCGTCCACACGGCTTTCCCGGGCTGCCTGGATTACGAGCTCCACCGCCCCCTTGTCCAGGTTGTATATGCGGGCATAGTCTATGTAGTTGGATGCCATGGCGTACTTCAGGGCCTCTTTCAATGGGTCTTCAGAGGCCTGTATGGATGCATGCAGGGCGTCTTCCATCTCTAACAGACGGGAGTTGAACATCTTCTTTTCTTTGGAGTAGTCCAAAGGTTTGCCAAGGATTTGTCCGTGGAGAAGGTTCAGGTCCCTGCACAGCAAAGGTGCGCATCCGGATTCCGGTGCGCTGTCACAGATAAAGCGGGCCTTCTGCTTGAAGAGGGCCAGCTTCCCGGCGTCTGTGTCCATAGCCTCCGCTTTCTTTGTCTGGCTGCCGTACAGACAGTCCCTGCATTCGTCATCTAATGTCATGGCATGTGTTTAAGTGCATATGAGTGCAGTTTTCCGGATCTGAAGTCCGGCACGGGACAGGTCAGGAGATCTCCTCGCCGTTGTCGCTTGCATCGCCGAAGATGTTGAGGTTTGAGGATGTGTCGTGGGCCTTTATGATCTCGTAGTAGCGGTCATCGGAAAAGTCACGCTCTCCGGTATAAGTGCCGCCGAGGGCCTCAATGGCGAATTTGAGCTCTCTGAAGTCCACGTAGGAGATGCCTTCCTCCTCTATGCGGTCCTGCAGATAGGGAAGCGCGCGCTCATCCCCGTATGCTGCAAGCAGGCCTGCCTTGAGAGGGATGTTGTCCGCTTCGGTGCGGAATTCATCTATGAGTATGCGGAAGATATCGTCACGGCGGCGTACGGAGCGGGAAATGATGTCCAGCATGTACTCACGGGCACGGCCTTCGCGGTAATGGGCTATGGCGGCATCCGCGACGAGGTCCGCCTTGGACTTTATGAGCTCGCTGGCGCGCTCACGGACCTCTTCATCATCTGTGCGGACAAGGATATCAAGGTAGCGCGGAATGGCTGTATCCTCGTCCCCTATGAGGTTCATGGCCATGACCTGTTCGTCTGGGGAGCCCTCCAGAAGGGGCAGGAGCTTGTCCGTTATCCTGCGCTTCTGTATCTCGAGGCACAGGAAACTGGAGACGGGTATGTTCTCCCTGACATGGGCCCGGAGGCACTTAACTATCTCATCATCGGACATGGCGGCATAGTATTTGCGGGGGGATGTGCCTATGATCTTGAGGTCTGTATCGCCGAACCTGTCATAAAGCTGCGGGATTCTGTCCTCCCATTCCTCCTCGGTATACCTGCCGTTGGATCCGGCTATCAGTTTTGTGAGACGCTTGTCAAACATCTCATCGAAATCGTAAATTATCATACTACACCTAAGAGCGCAATGAGCTCTTTCACACGGGACACATTAGTGTTCAGAATAGCTGCCATGGTTTCCTCGGGCAGCTTTTCAAAGGACTGCCCGGCTATTTCATACATCGCCATGCCCAGTGTGTCTGCGTCATCACAGAGCTCCATGAGATCCATGGAGTCCATTTTCGCGTATATTCTTTCTGCAAACGGGGCTATGATTTCGCCCATCCTTTCATCAATGAATGAGAACCTTGCCACTATCGTGCCGTACGCACGCAGGAACGGAGCATGGCTCCTGCGGCCTATCTTCAGCTTCCTGTAGTTCACGCGGAACATGATGTCCGAGACAACTATCCCGTATGACTCATCTGTATTGCGCTCCGCAAGCTGTATGAGCGCGTGGAACTTGATCCTGTTGTCCAGGCGGCGCTCCAGGAGGTAGTCCCGGACTATGTCGTACTCACCAATCTTGACGGCCACATTAAGCGCTTTGTCCTGCAGGTCATACCTGTCTTCCATGAACTCGCCGTCAAAGCACCAAAGTATCACGTTCAGGATGCCGGTCTCTTTATAAATCTCCCTGGCCCTTGTCTTTGAAAGGCGCGTGAACGCTTCCAGAAGGGCTGTGAAATCCCTGGCCACGTCATCCGGAAGGCCGAAGAAATAGTCCATCTGGAAGTACTCATCTGACTTCATGCCCTGGTAAATAAGGGACTTGGTGTACAGGGCGCATATGGATACGGGATACACGTCCAGCATGAGGTTTATAGCATCCAGGGCCTCCTGGCCCATCCTTGCGTTGAAAGCCGCTACGGCACGGAAGTACAGGACGTTGAGATGGTATGTCTCCTGCTCGTATACCATGCGGGTGAAGCAGTCATATGCCTCCCTGTGCATGCCCGAATCGCAGAATATGGTGGCTATCTTGTACATCTCCTCACGGCTGTCCGTCTCATAGCCTATGAACCCTTTGGCTATCTCACGCGCCTTTGCGATGTCCTTTTTCTCTATGCATACGTTGGCCATGTTGATAAGCGCAAGCGTATTGTCCGGCTCCTTTTGGAGAATCCTGAGGCACTCATCCTCCGCCGCCTTGTAATTGCCGCGGAGCATCTGGCATGTGGCAATGTTCATGCGGGCGCTGGCGTACAGGCTGTTGCCTTCAGGAATCCTGTCAAAGGTCTTTATGGCCTCTTTGGTCTGATCATTCATGGCCTGCACAACGCCCTGGTCGAACTCTCCGGTAAAATCTGCAATCTCAGGCGGGTACACAAACTTCAGGGGGCTCTTCGGAGGGTCATTCGCAACGAAGTCCTGCAGTTCTTCCGTTGTCTCGTCAAAGGCGCCGCCGGCTTCCATATACAGTCCTAAATAGTACGAGCACATCCTCTTGTCCGCGAGGTTCATATAGCATACGGCAAGGCCCTTGTAGCACTCTGACGGATCATCCTCACTGTCGTAATCCAGTGACTTGAACAGGTTCTGGATGGCCTTGTCATGCAGGCCCAGCTCGTCATAAATTTCGGCGTACATGAAATAGCTGACCTCATCGTTTCCGTTGAGGGCGGCGTTCTTGTTAAGGATCCCCAGGGCTTCAGTATTCCTGCCCTCGTCGAACAGGCTGTCCGCCGCCGCCAGCAGCGTGTCTCCGCTGTAATCTATCTTGAATATTTTCTTCATTGTACGCTGTATATTACCGGTTGAATCGTATTCTGCAATGCATGGGCCATATTATGCGCCGTATAAAGCATTGGCGCCGTCATATGCCCTTTTTGCGCGGCCGTGAAAGGAATGATGCCCACAGGCAGCAATGAATGGCCCCGGATGTCTTGCACGGAGCACTGCAAGATCTATAGTCACTTCCTGGAGAAAAGGCGCTCCACGTCATTGTAATTGAAGACGTAGTCCTTGTTGCAGTAATGGCAGTGTACGGAGATCTTGCCGTACTCATCTATTATGCTGCCGGCCTCCTCCTGTCCCAGGGATACTATGATGTCCGCTATCTTTTTGCGGGAGCAGTTGCACTTGTACTCCGGGAACAGTATGTAGAGGTTCTGCTCCTCTATGTCCGGGAAGTACCTGTGAATGATCTCCTCGCCGGATGTAAACTCCTCGCCGGAAATCTGCTGCATGAGGTCCTCTGCGGCCTGCATGTGCTCTTCCTTGGCTCCGGGCATTATCTGCATGACTACACCGCCGGCGTATTCGCATACCCCGTCTGTGACTTTGGTGCGTATCCAGACAGCCGTGTCTATCTGCTCGCTCATCTGGAAGTACTGCATGAGGTTCTCTGAGATGTCATCCGACTTCAGCTCACAGATGCCGTTGAAGGGCCTGAAGAACCCGTCTTCCTTTATGACGTTCATGGTGCCGCCCTTGAGGCCGTCCCCCTCTATGTATCCGCGGATATGTCCGTTTACATCCCCGGAGACAGATGCGGATGCGGAGCCGTCATTGGACTTGACGGTTATGGAGATGGCGCCCTGGTCGCTCTTCAAGCACCCGGCCATATAGGCTCCGGCGGTTAAAAGGCCTCCCAAAAGCTCTGCATGCCTGTCATCCAGCTTGTGGATGTCCCTGCCGTCCTGCACGAGCTGCCTTGTATCCAGTACGGAAAGGGACACGTCCCCTCCGAGAATAAGCGCCTTATACAGTTTGTTTACAACTTTGTACATATGTAGTTCAACCTCTTGCCGGCAACCTCCGGCGGCAAATCTTCTTTCATGACGGAAAACCCGCAGGCAGCGAGTGCATCCTGTATCTCCCGGTCCGTATGCATGTACCTTTCCTGCCTCTCATCCCTGCGTGTGTAGCGGCCGTCTGCGTTCCTTGTGAAGACCGTTACATCCGATGCAAGCGCCTTCCCGCGGACCTCGCTGTACCAGATGCAGGTGACGTCCGGGCGGTCATCCATATAGACCTGCTTATCCTGCGCCTGCAGGGATTCCGGAGCGGTTATGTCAAAGATGAACGGGGCGCCCTTTTTGAGAGCCGCATGCACATGGGCGAAGGCCGCATGAAGCTTTTCCGGCGGGACGTAGTTGAGGCAGTCGTTTATGGCCAGCGCAAAATCCTGCTTTGAGACAGGGCGGAATGACGTTATGTCTCCCTGGATATACTCTGCACGGATGCCGCTTGTGAGGGATAAGTCTGCCGCTTTGGAGAGCATCTCGGCAGAGATGTCCATGCCCGTCATGGAGTAGCCCGCCTGCGCGAAAGCGCGGGTGAAATATCCGTTTCCGCACCCTATGTCCAGGCCGCAGAAAGGGGCCTTCAGTGCGCTGTGTGAGGACTGCTTTGAGCCTTCCGAAGACAGCAGGAGCGCGGTTTTATGTAACAAATACTGCGACCATGAATCATAGCCGCAGTCATCATTCAATAATTCAAACACGCTGCCAAGCGCGCTGTATGCACCGGACATGTTACTCGGACCCTAAAAGATGAGCGGAGCTGATCTTCTTTTTCTTGCCCTTCTTGTCCCTTATGTCCAGAACCTTCTCACGGGTTGCAAAGAGCTTGTTGTACTCCACGAATGCGGGATCCTTGCTGTGCTCCTTCTCATAGTCCTTGATTACGGATGTGAGGGCCGCACGGTTCTCCTGTGCCCTGGCTATGCCGGAACGGGTTATCTCCTTGCCGAGGGTTGAGATCTTAACGGCGCTGTTCACAGGCATTATTGGACGGCAGAGAAGCTCGCTCTTGCCTGCTGCAAGAAGCTCTCTGCGGCGTATTTCGGGGTTCTTGGCATCCTCGAGCGCCTGCTCCTGCGCCTTCTTTTCTGCTTCAGCCTGCGCCTTCTCCACTTCGGCCTGCGGATTGGTGAACTGGTCATACCCCCACTGCGTGAATCCCATCCAGGATATCAGCGTGAAGGTGAATCCGATGAAGATGTACACAATCAGCATTATAACGGCCATGAAGGACCACAGGTAGCTTAAGAGGTACAGCCACAGAGGGATGAACGCGAAGGCAATCATTACGATTGTCTGTATGGGCGTTCCGAATACCATGAACAGGCTGTACTTGAGAAGATTCTTCAAGGACAGTTTGTAGCTTACACCGGTTGCAATCAGCCACAGGGCATAAATGCCCGCCAGGACGGTGAAAATTATGACGAACACGTACGCCGTCGTAATTCCGCCAAGTTTCAGCCCCTCCGCTGCCATGACGGCGCGGTAATCGCCCAGGATCACGGTTCCGAACACGAACACCATGAACAGCAGCATGGGGAAGAGCGTGTGGAAATATGTCGTGCGCACTCCGTGGAAGAAACTCTTGAAAGTGAAGTCACCGTGCGTGTTGATAAGCTTTTTAAAGGAATATGCCGCCCCGGAAATACCCACGGCGAAGATGAGCATGGATATGACAAGCAGGGCATAGAAAACGAGGTCCACATAGAACACGATGTTCTGCTCCACTCCAACAGTATATGGAGAGAACGGATACACCATCGTGTGGTTCACGGAATCAGCCGTATAAAGCCATGCCAGGTAGTAAGAACGGAAGAATATTATGACTATGCTGGGGATGAAGGAGATGAGAACGACAAGGTTGATAAGCACCGTCTTTCCGAAGTTGGACTTGAACACCTGCCAGGTGTCACTCCATCTTCCTTCAGGAACCATCTTTCTTGTATAATCACCGGCGGACCGCTCATTGCCCTCCAGTCCGTTCATGTTAAGTGCCATATGCCACAATCCTTAATATGCTTTCAACTTCCACATTATACCAAACACTCAGAATAATTACAACTTATTTCACACAGATATTTGGTGAAAACGCTTCCCGCAGGAACAGGAGATAAAAGACACTCTGTTGCATAACCTGCCCCGTATGCAGCCGCCAGGGCTCTGCAGGGGCTTCAAGGCGGCCTTCACGCAGCATTCAAGACGGGTTTAAGGCCCCGGGAAAAGCCTGCGGCCCCGGTGCAAAATATTGCCACGGGCGCAAAATTTCTTTACATACGCATTCGGCTGTGCTATTATGTTCACGCAAATTAGAGGAGCGGACGGGCATGAGTAACCGGCAGGCCTTTGCGGGATTGAAGGGAATCCCTTTGGCGGCCAGGCGAAAGGGCACCCCCGCCGAGGCAGGCATCTTCCCCGGAAGCCTGCCGGGCGCACAGGACAATACCTGTGTGACTGTCGCTTGAAGCGTTGCGCTAATTGCCTTTGGATGTATCCTTGGAACACTCTCCGGCGGCGCAGTGCCCGCCGGATTTTTAATGTCCCGCAGGGATGTAAAAAAGACGGTTACATAAAGCATATATTGGCCTCTAAGCGCAAAACGGCCCGGAAAAGAAGCCTTGCGCAAAGAAGCCTGAAGGAGTATAAACAATGAGAAAGTTCAATGTGGGAGTCATAGGCGCTACCGGCATGGTAGGCCAGAGATTTTTGCTCCTGCTTGAGAATCATCCCTGGTTTGACGTCAAGGTGCTTGCGGCCTCTTCAAGGTCTGCGGGCAAAAAATACAGGGATGCCGTAAAGGTCTGGAACCTTTCAGACCCTATGCCCGCCAAGTTTGCGGACATGGTTGTCCAAAACGCGGATGACGTGGAGAAGGTTGCAGGCCAGGTGGATTTCTGCTTCTGCGCCGTGAACATGCCCAAGGATGCCATAAGGGCTCTTGAGGAGAAGTATGCGAAGGCCGAGTGCCCCATAGTCTCCAACAACTCCGCCCACAGGTTCACGCCGGACGTCCCCATGATAATCCCTGAGATCAACGCGGACCATCTGGACATAATACCTGCACAGAGAAAGCGCCTTGGCACAAAGCGCGGGTTCATAGCCGTAAAGAGCAACTGCTCCCTCCAGTCCTATGTTCCTCTCCTCAACCCCTTGAGAAAGTTCGGCATAGAGTCCTGCGCCGTATGCACATACCAGGCCATTTCCGGCGCCGGAAAGACATTCCAGACCATGCCGGAGATTATAGACAACGTAATCCCATACATAGGCGGCGAGGAGGAAAAGAGCGAGAAAGAGCCCCTCAAGATATGGGGCACCATCGAGGGAGACCGGATTGTTCCCGCCACGGAGCCGAAGATTACGGCCCAGTGCCTCCGTGTACCCGTCTCAGACGGACATACTGCGGCATGCTTCGTAAAGTTCAGGAACAAACCCTCAAAGGAAGAAATCCTCCAGGCTTGGAAGGACTTTTCAGGAGAGCCACAGAAGCTGGGCCTTCCCCATGCGCCCAAACAGTTCATCCATTACTTTGAGGAAGACAACAGGCCCCAGCCTGCACTGGACAGGAACCTTGAGGGCGGCATGGCAGTGTGCGCCGGAAGGCTTCGTGAGGACAGCCTCTTCGATTACAAGTTCATAGGCTTCTCTCACAACACCCTCAGAGGCGCTGCCGGCGGCGCTGTGCTCCTTGCGGAGCTCCTCTGCGCCAAGGGATACATGGATTAAGCCGCCGCACGTGAGGCTTTCCGCAGGACTGCCCATGCCGGGACAGGCCGAATAACTTAGTGATGCACCGGACACATCCGGTTTGATAAGGATATTATATGACAGGATTTTTTGAAGGAATAGGCACCGCAATGGTCACCCCGTTCAATGAAAACGGCGTGAACTTTGAGGAGCTTGGAAAGATGATAGAGTACCAGGTTGCCGGGGGCACAGACGCCATAATAGTTCTGGGCACAACCGGTGAGCCTGCCACCATGACCGAGGAAGAGAAACGGGACACAATCATATACGCCGTCAAAAAGACGGCCGGCAGAATGAAGGTCATAATCGGCACGGGCAGCAATGACACCAAAAAGGCTGTGGCTGCCTCCATCCGCGCGCAGCAGCTCGGGGCAGACGGCATCCTTGCCGTAACGCCCTATTACAACAAGTGCACGCAGAACGGCCTGTATCTCTACTACAAGGCCATATGCGACTCCGTCACTGTCCCCGTCATCGCATACAACGTGCCCTCAAGGACATCCGTAAACCTCATGCCCGAGACCGCAGAAAGGCTCTGTGACATACCCAACATGGCAGGCATCAAGGAGGCCAGCGGCAACATGGCGCAGGTCGTTGAGACCATGCGCAGAATCCGCGGCAAGATGGACCTGTTCTCCGGCGAGGACTTCCTCAACCTTCCCATGCTTGCAATAGGCGGGGCAGGACTCATCTCAGTTGCATCCAACATCGCGCCCGCTCATATGAAGAAGATGTGGACCCTCGTAAAGCAGAACAGGCTCAAGGAGGCCAATGAAGTCCAGGACTTCATCCTTCCCCTCGAGGATGCATGCTTCATCGAAGTCAACCCCATCCCTGTAAAGGCCGCCTACAACATGATAGGCTTCAACGCCGGAGTTCCCAGGGCACCTTTAACGGAGCTTGAAGAAGCCCACAAAGCCATCCTCAAGAAGGCCATTGAAAACGCGGGGGTAAAAGGCATATGACAAAAGTCCTTATCTGCGGCATAGGCGGACACATGGGCGCAAACGTCTACGCCCTTGTCTCCGAAGAGCCGGACGCTGAGGTTGTCTGCGGCGTGGACCTGCATGCTCCTGAGGCCATAAAAGTGCCCGTATATGCTTCATTCAGCGATGTAAAAGAAGACGTTGACGTTGTCATAGACTTCTCCTCCCCCGCCGTCCTTAAGAGCGAGCTTGCATGGGCCACAGAGAAAAAAGTGCCTCTTGTCCTTGCCACTACCGGATACACGGAGGATGACCTCAAGGCCATCGATGAGGCTTCCAAAAAGACTGCCGTCTTCCGCACAGCAAACTTCTCACTGGGCATCAACCTGCTTGTAAAGCTTGTCAAAGAGGCCGCCTCCGTCCTCGGCGAGGCCTTTGACATTGAAATCATAGAGAAGCACCACAACCAGAAGAAGGACGCCCCTTCCGGCACCGCCCTTATGCTGGCGGACAGCATCAACGAAGTGTACGGCGGAACAAAAGAGTACATGAACGGACGTGAGGGCCAGGTAGGAAAGCGCGGCAGCGAGATAGGCATCCATGCAGTCCGCGGAGGCACTATCGTGGGCGAGCACGAGGTCATGTTCGCCGGCGAGGATGAGATCATAACCCTCTCCCATTCCGCCCGGTCCAAGAAGGTCTTTGCAGCCGGGGCCGTAAAGGCAGCCGTCTGGATGGCAGGCAAGCCCGCCGGCAAGTACGACATGAACGACCTTCTCAAGGACGTCCTTTAAGATATCTCCATCGGCCAGCTAAATTGACGAAAGGCAGGAACCTTGAGCTCCTGCCTTTTATGATGGCCTGTTGTACAAACGGGAGGGCGGTAACGCCCTCCCGTTCCTGATTGGATTATGATTGACTGTCAGTCATTTTTAATGAGGCTTATGTATGCATCCCCGAGGTCATAGTCTGCTATGAGGGCTGCTGCGGAGATGGCTGCCGGGGACAGTCCGTCATACTCTGCATTGCTGGTAAGGCAGGCGACGAAGTTGGACTCACTGGCTGTCGTTGTGTTCAGGTTGGCAGATGCAATTCCATATCCCTTGCTCTGCATCTCTTCATAAATTCCTGTCATGGATGAATCAACACCGCCTGTGGAGCTTGATGTGATATAAGCCATTGTAACTCCAATGTCCATTGTGAATGCGTCCTGTGCCTCAAACGAAATCATCATGCTGGTGTTGGACGCTGATCCGTATTCACTGGACCATACATATTCAGCTGTGTCGCCGGGAGCCAGACAGATATAAACGGCTTTCGTAGTGTTGGAAGTTTCCATTTCCACACCGGAATTGGTGAGACATGCCTTTAATTTGATTGTGCCGGTTCCATAATTCTGGAATCTGTAAATCTCAATGTTGTCATCCTCCGGATCAAATGAAACAGCCTTTGTAAACCTGAACTTATCTCCGGATGTGAATGTAAATCCGGTATTGGTCCTGGCTGCGGTGCCTAATGTTGCATATCCGCCTTCTGCAGGAGCATCCAGAACGACCTGATTTGATTGCTGGGTAACTATGCAGGCCCAGGAATTGCTGTGTCCGCCCAAATCCGAAACAGACGCATTTGAGGCCACACCGTTCCAAGTCTCATTATTGTATGTCGTAGTGCATCCCCGGCCGGGGTCTGAGTTTGCAACCATGGAACTGCTGCCGTACATATGATAGTAAGGAATAAACGTTACTTCTGCAGATGCAAGCCTGTAGGAAGCTCCTACAATTGTATTGCTGACCGCTCCTGTAGACTCATTGACCTCATGTACATACCAGCCGGCAAAAGTCTTGTTGTCAAGGTGCCCGGCATTTGTGTCCGTAAGCTGGCTTGCCGAAGGCAGTTCACTGCTGCTGATGGAATCGCCTACTGTATAATTTGCAGGAGCCGTATATGTGTCCGAAACAGAAACACCGGCAGGTGTGCTGAAGCTGATTGTTACGGCCTCATCTTCTTTCTCAATGTCACTGTCAAAGTCGGATGCAAGGCCAAAGTCTATGGATACGCCAAGATGCACCGCACCATCTGTGTCAAGCCATCCCTTTCCGCCGGAATCCTGGGCCATGAATATAACATTGCTGTTGGCAGCCGATGTTGTGTAAGTGTAATCCTTCATTACAGTGGCACCGGGCTCTACGGTAACTGTTTCGGATTCAGCGCCGGCCGTGCCGTTCCAGTTCCAGCCGTTGAATGAATAGCCTCCGGAGGACATTCCAAAGTTGACTGTTACAGCCGATGAATTGTAGTTCGTAAGTGCAATCTTAGCCCTGTATTCCGTATTGGCCGTAATGCTGTATCTGTCAAGCATTCTGAACCAGTAATCCCCTGTACTGTTTATCTTTGTTTCAAAGCGGCAGGTTGCTGTATTAAAACCGGTGGAAAGAGTTAATGTGCCGCTGCTGGTGCCGTCATGATTAAAGGTATCGCTGAAAGTGCTGTTTGAGTCGGTGGCCCTCCATGACGAGACATCCGGGCTGGGATCTGCAAAGCAAGGATACAAGGTGCAGTTTGCCATAATGGTAACCTGCTCGCTGGGAGTATACAGTTCGGATACGCTTCCGCTTTCATATACAATAATCCAGCCCGCGAATGAGTATCCGTTGTATGAGGTTCCGTTGGTCAGGCAGTTTCTGGAAGGCAGGTAAATTGTATCTCCCGTGTGGATGTTATCCTCTGCAGCGGGGTCAAATTCATCCCATGTTGCTTCCGTAACAGTGTTGCCGTCCTCATCAACGGCTGCCTCCGCATAATTCAGCTTTGCCTCTGCTGCCCATGCAGCCGTATCAAGCGTAAGCTCACCGGGCATAAAATAGCCGAGAGTCGCAGCGGCACCCGCAGGTTCAGGGGCTGTGTTTATATATCCGGAATTATAGTCAAACATGGAATCGTAATCAGGGCGGGTGGACTGATAGCCCCCGTCCCCGTTCATGACATAACTGCCCTCTTCGTCCCTCTGATAATCATATACATTCTGCAGGACATCGGAACTGGAACCGGACGAACCTCCTCCGTATAACTGTTCAAGCTCCTCAATTTCAGCAGTATGGTCTGTATGGGTGCAGCCGGCGAATATGAGGCAAACGGCCACAAGTCCGCAGCCGGCTGCTGCCAGAACTTTTTTCATAGACTCTCCTTCAGGATTCCCGCAGAAGGAATCCCGGCATATAACCGGCCTCTCTTCTTCCCGGGAAAGGCCCGTTCCTAAAGAGCGCGCTCACCGCACGCTGATATGTTGCATTGTAACAGACGGCCCGTTTTTTAAACATTGCAACATGGGTATTCTATATTGGATATATAAGCAAAAATGCAATAAAAATGCCCGATATCAGACACTTTTATTGCATTTTGTCCACTAAAATGAAATTTTGCAGAGGGGCTTTACAAGCCGGCTTTAAAGGCTCAGCGGCTGTTGCCAGACGTATTTTTGCGAATGTGTATCATAACATGTCAGACGCCGTACTGCTTGCGGTACTCAAGCATCTTCGGAAGATATTCCCTGCCGCCTATGACCCCGTCCTGAATGGCTGAGATGATGTCCTCTATAGTGACTATGGGATAGACCTTCACGCCGAAGTCCCTGTACACTTCCTGCACTGCGGAAAGGCTGCTCTCGAGGCCCTTCTCCATTCTGTCCACGGAGATGACCATGCCCGCTATCTGTACGTTTGCAGAGGACCGGATCTTGGGCAGGATTTCACGGAGGGCCTTGCCGGACGTCATTACATCCTCTATTATAATGACCCTTTCGCCGTCTGCAAGCTGCTTTCCCACAAACATGCCGCCTTCGCCGTGGTCCTTGACTTCCTTTCTGTCAAAGCAGTAGTTGAGGCTCTTGCCGTAGTTTGTCCAGAGAGCCACCGCGGCCGCAACCGCAAGGGGTATTCCCTTGTACGCAGGCCCCACAAGGGTGTCTCCCTCTATCTTGTTGTCTTCTATGCAGGCGGCGTAATACTTGCCGAGAGTGGCAAGCTCCTCACCCGTCCTGTAATTGCCTGTGTTTATGAAGTACGGAGCCTTTCTGCCGCTCTTCAAGGTGAAGTCCCCGAAGGTGAGCACTCCGCTGTCATACATGAATTTGATGAATTCTCTCTTGTAGTCCATAATGTCTCCCGCATCCAAAAGTCCGGATGCCGCCGTTATTATAATGTACAGGGCGCATCATGCGCCCGTGTCTTTATCTTTTATGCCCGCACGAAGAACAGGCTGCTTTCCGGCACAACCATGCCTTAGAAGGGACCCGGATATGGATATGGCCCGGAGGGCCTTGTGCGGATGTTGTCTGCAGGTCAGTTGAGGGTGAGGGTGTCCACTATCTCACTGACGTCCCTGACGCCGTGGGCGTCCAGCCATGCATTCATCTCAGAGATTATGCGGGGCATTGCGTTGGCGTCCGCAAAGTTTGCGGTGCCTACCTGCACGGCGCATGCGCCGGCCATCATGAACTCTATGGCGTCCAGGCCCGTCATGATTCCGCCCATTCCTACAACAGGTATCTGCACGGAGTGAGCGGCTTCAAAGACCATGCGGAGCGCTATGGGCTTTATGCCGGCCCCGGACACACCGCCTGTGTTGTTGGCAAGAAGGGGCCTGCGCTTCTCTGCGTCTATAACCATCCCGGTGAAGGTGTTCACAAGGGAGACGGCATCCGCGCCGCCTGCCTGGGCCGCCTGGCTGTTCCGGATGATGCTCTCCACGTTGGGTGAGAGTTTAACCATTAAGGGGGTCTTGGTGAGGGCGCCCTTGGATACTCTGGTTACTTCCTGCACTGTCTCCGGCCTGATGCCGAAGGCCATGCCGCCCTGCTTGACATTGGGGCATGAGATGTTGAGCTCTATGATGTCCGCAAGGCCGTCCAGAGTTGCGCAGATGTTCTCATAATCCTCATACGAGGCTCCGGCAACGTTGGCTATTATGCATACGTCCCTGGCCTTGAGGAAGGGAAGGTCCTCGCGGATGAACTCCTCCACGCCCGGATTCTGCAGGCCTACGGCATTGAGGATTACGCTTCTGCCCTCTGCAATGCGCGGTGCGGGGTTGCCCAGGCGGGGCTTCAAGGTAAGCCCCTTTGTGCTTATGCCGCCTAAAAGGGAGATGTCATATATCTCATTGTACTCTTTGCCGAATCCAAAAGTGCCGCTTGCCGCAATGACGGGGTTCTTAAGTTGTCTTCCGCAGAGATTTACTCTTAAATCTGCCATATGTCCGCCCCTTTATTACAGCTCCAGGTCTGCCATGTCAAAGACAGGCCCGTCTTTGCACACCCGCCTGTTCTGCCCGTCTGAGCCCTTGCAGACGCATGCAAGGCATGCGCCTATGCCGCAGCCCATCCTTTCCTCCATGCTTACATAGCAGGGCACTGTACAGCCTGCAGCGGTGAGGGATGACTTGAGGGCCTTTAGCATGGGCAACGGTCCGCAGGCTATAATGCAGTCTATGTCCAGCCCTGGGTAATCTGCCATGAAGGCCTGGACGGCGTTGCAGTGAAGGCCGTATGAGCCGTCATCCGTTGAGATGACAAGCTTTCCGGATCTGGAGAGCTCCTGCATGTAGCAGACCGCTCCGGCGTTTCTGAAGCCTATGTATGAGAAGAAATCCTTGTCCGCGCAGTTCTGCGAGATGGTGGCAATAAGCGGGAAAATCCCCACGCCTCCGCCTATGACGGCAACCTTGCCGTACCCGTCCAGACTGAAGCAGTTGCCCAGCGGCAGAAGGACCTTGAGCTCCCTGCCGGGCTGCACCCTGCAGAGAGCCTGCGTGCCGGCCCCCTTTGCCTGGTATCCTATGCTAACCTCTGTACCGGTGCTCTTAAGCACCCCGAAGGGGCGGCGCAGAAGCTGGTCTGCCTCGCCTGTGGAAATTGCGAGAAACTGTCCCCCGCGGACTGTTCCGATGTCTTCCGGCAGGGAAAGGGTCATCTCGTATATGTTGTCTGCAACGCGTACGTTTCTTATGACGGCGGCTGTAAGGTCTTTCATGCGGTGCGGTTTCCTGGTATGGCCTTGATTTTGGTTATATATATGTGCGGTTATCTGCCTATTTTGCCTATTGCATGCAGAAGGTCTGCCTGCATGTCCAGGCAGGCGGCTCTGGCGGCATCCTTGTACGTCATGCCGGAATACCTGGGGTTCTTATATGCATATATGATGCCTCTGGAGGAGTTTACTATGCCGCCTAAGCCGCGGTCATCGAAGCAGGCCTTGACGGTCTTGCCGCTGCCTCCCTGCGCTCCGTATCCGGGTATTAAGAAGAATGTGCCGGGCATCTCCTGGCGGAGTTTTGCAGCCTCTTCCGGGAAGGTGGCACCGACCACGGCGCCCACGTCTGAGTAACCGTACTTCCCTATGCTGTCCCTGCCCCATTCCGAGACAAGCTCTCCCATGCGCTCATACACGCACCTGCCGCCCTCCAGCTTCATGTTCTGGAGTTCCACGGATGAGGGGTTGGATGTCTTTACAAGGACGAAGATGCCCTTGTTGTATTTCTTCATGTTGTCCAGGAAGGGAACTATGCCGTCTGATCCGAGATAACCGTTTACGGTGAGCATGTCCGCGGAGTATGACTTGATCTTTCTGGGTCCCACGTCCGTCCTTCCAAGGTATGCCCTGGCGTATGCTGTGGCCGTGGAGCCTATGTCATTGCGCTTGGCGTCCGCAATTACAGTCATGCCTGCGCCGTGGGCATAGTTGAGCGTGTACGCGAATGCCTTGAGGCCGTCATAACCGTACATCTCATAATACGCAATCTGCACCTTTACGGCCGGAACTATGTCCCTGAGGGCGTCTATTATGTTCATGTTGAACTCCACCAGCTTCTCGCTTGCGCCCTCAAAGGTTGAGATGTCCTCCTTCATCTCTTCCGGAAGATACTCAAAGCTCGTGTCCAGCCCCACGCAGGTTGGATTCTGCAGGTCAATGATTTTGTCTATAAGACTGTCTATCATCTCTCAAAACCTTCTTTTCTCTCACTATATGTATTCATTTTCCTCAGGACAGCCCAAGGGGCCGTTGCCTTTGCTTCCATTGAAGCCTGCGCTCTCATATCCGCACATAAAGCTTGCGGACTATAACTGCTGTTTGTGCACTTTGCACAATACAGGCACCTTGGCATGAGCGCAGGACACAGGATCTGGCGCCCTGCAGGAGCGCTACTCTGAGTATGTCTCCCTGCCGTCCATGAAAGTCTTTAAGACCTTGCCGGAGACTTTCATGCCGTTGAAGGGCGTGTTCCTGCCCTTGGACAGGAACTTGCTGCTGTCTATGCTGTAAGTGGCATTGAGGTCTGCTATGAAGAGGTCCGCAGGGGCGCCTATCTTAATCTCGCCGCCTTCAAGTCCCAGAATCTGTGCGGGCACCCAGCTCATCTTGCGCATGAGCTCAGGGAGCGTCATGATGCCGGACTTTACGAGGTACGTGTATGACAGCGCGAAGCTGGTCTCTATGCCGCTTATGCCGAACGCCGCAAGACTGTATTCCACCTGCTTGTCCTTCAGGGCATGCGGCGCATGGTCCGTGACTATGCAGTCCAGGGTGCCGTCCTTGAGGCCCTCTATGATGGCCAGCCTGTCCCTCTCCTCACGGATGGGCGGGTTGACCTTTGTGAAGGTGTCATATGTGGTTATGCAGTCATCCGTTAAGGCAAAGTAATGAGGACAGGTCTCTGCGGTGACCTGCACTCCCCTGGCCTTTGCCGCGCGTATGATTTCCACACCGGACCATGTGGATACGTGGCATATGTGCACGGGGCAGCCCAGGCTCTCAGCAAGGCATATGTCCCTTGAGATCATGATGTCCTCTGCGGCCCTGGGGATGCCCTTCAGGCCTGTCTTTGTGGA
>JAJPYR010000064.1 GCA_021204825.1 Clostridia bacterium
TACCATCCAGGCAGGCAGGATGTCAATTGATTCCGTATGGCATCCGGCATGATGTCTATTGTTTTTTTGCCGTAACTCCACTATAATAATGGAGCTTGAAACAGAGGCAGGGGAGTGTTATGAAAGACTATCTTACAATAAGCGAATTTGCACAGCTCAGGGGAGTGAACATCAACTCCCTGCTGTATTATGAGAAGCTGGGCATACTCAAGCCCGCATATGTGGACCCGGACACGAGGTACAGGTACTATGCGCCGGAGCAGCTGTCCACGATGGACATAATTCTCATGTGCCTAAGCCTTGACATCCCCTTGAAGGAGCTCAAACGGTACCAGGACGGCAGTGCCTTCTGGGAGAAAAAGCTTCTGGAGGACGGCAGAAAGATTGCGAAGGAGAAGATGCGCAAAATGCAGGCCGGACTTGAGATGATAGAGTACTCGCTTAATTGCCAGGAAGAGCAGGACAGATATGCGTCAGAGGAAGGGATATACCGCAGGCAGATTGCCCCGCGGCTCCTTATAGTGGAGCAGTACTTTGGAACACTTGCAAACATAACGCAGTTCGGCAGGATATCCACGGAGCTCTTCAGCTATGCGGAAAGGAAAGGTTTTGCGGCTGTTCCGCCGTCCGGCTTCATGTTCTCCATAGAGGGGGACAGCGTGCGCCAGTTCCTGTTCTACGAAGTCATGCCCACAGACAGAAAGGACGGCAAAATCATCTCTATCCCCGGCGGAAACTATTCCTGCATGCAGGTGAAGTTTGATCCGGATGTGGACCACACAGGGTTCATACGGGAGAATTTCGGACCCTCGGACAGGCGCATTGCCGTTGTGTCCAACATGATCCGGGACAGGCTGCAGTTCAACTCCAGGTACAACGAGATACAGGTTCTGGACGGCTGTTCACTGCCGTAACGGCTGTGCGCAGCCGGATGCAAACATCTCGCCCGGGCTCAGGTCATCCGTCCAAGGGGGTATTATGAGCAGATTCCTGCCCGGAAGTTCCGGACAAGGCTGAACATTCCTCCAGCTGTCCGGCATCCTTGGTCTGTAACTGTCCGGCATCCGTTGCCTGTCTGTCTGCTGTCTGTCCGTCATCCGCTGCCTGTACAGGCTGCTTGTCCTGCGGGCCGTCTTCAGGTTTTTTGGGGAACAGCTTTTTCCACTCCAGCTTAAGAAGAATTACGGATATAACAACAGCCAGGAAGTCCGTTATGGGGCCTGTCCAGAGTACGCCTGTCACGCCCATGGCATACGCCATTATGACCATGCAAACCGGTACGAGGATGATCTGTTTTAAGAAGGTATTTATGGATGCATGCACTGACTTGCCTACGGACTGGAAGAATATGCTCGTGCAGGTTTGCAGACCGTTGCAGATGCAAAGCATCAGGAAGATGCGAAGGCACATTACGGCAAATTCGTTATAGAGGTCCGACTCTTCCCCGAACAGTGACACGAGGGCCATTGGAGCGGTCTGGAATACGATTGTGGCAAGAGCGAGAAAGGCTGTGCCTACAATGACCGAGATCCAGAAGGCTGACTTTGTGCGCTTGTATTTGCCGGCCCCGTAATTGTAGCCCATGATTGGCTGAGACCCTGTGGCTATTCCCTGGACGACATTCAGTGCAACCTGGTATATCTTGATTGTTATGCCGAACGAGGCCACTGTGATGTCCTCGCCGTACCTGGACTTCGCGCCGAAAGAAGCAAGAAGGTTGTTGGCCACGGCAGATATGAGGGCGAAGGAGAGCTGAAGTATGAAGCTGGCAAGCCCCAGGGCTGCGACCCTCCTTATGACGGACCACTTGGGCTTGAAATACTTCTTTTTAACGGACATATGCTTAAGTTTCGGGAGGTACGAAAGCACCCAGACAAGGTTTATGAGCTGTCCTATGACGGTTGCAATGGCTGCCCCGCGCACGCCCCAGTCCAGCACCAGGCAGAAGACTGCATCCAGCACGACATTTATGGCGCAGGCGACAAGGAGCCCTATCATGGTATACACTGCGGCTCCGTCCACGCGCTCACATGACGTTACGGAAATGAGCAGAGCAGTGATGGGGAAGCCGATTGCAATGATTGAGCCGTACTCCTTTGCATACGGAAGGGAGTTCTCCGAAGCCCCGAACAGCCAGCACAGAGGCTCCAGGAAAATCTCCGACACTGTAAGCACAAGCAGACCCATAATTACTGCGGACACAAAGGTGTTGCACATGCCCCTGGACGCATTCTCATTGTTGTCCTCGCCCTGCTGTATGCTTATGTAGGAGGCACATCCGTCTCCCCACATAGTAGCCACCGCCAGCATTATGACCACGAGCGGATTGATTACGTTTGTTGCAGCATTCCCCAGATATCCGACACTCTGTCCGATAAATATCTGGTCCACGATATTGTACAGCGCGTTCACGACCAGGGCTATAGTGGCCGGAAGCGCATAATGCGGTATAAGCCAGCGGAGGGGCTTCACTCCCAGAGGGTTCTGCGAGCCAGCCCCATTGTTCACTTCTTCGCTCACGCTTTCATTTTCGCTCATATGATGCTCTTCCTGGGTTCCGCGCACGCAAAAAAGCATGCGCATCATATCTCAATTCAAGCATCTTAAACTCCATTATAATAATGGAGTCAAGCGTATGACGCCACTTTTTCCGCTGCGGCAAAATTTTCCTCGTCACCTTGCACATCCGGACCGGATTTGGTACAATATGCCTGCCGGAAGGAGCTCCGGCAAGGGGAGGGAAGTTATGGTACAGTATGAAAGCGTTGTTCTGGACGGCTATACAGAGGGGCTTGTGAACAAGAAAATAAAGGCCAATGCGGCCCTTGCTGCAGAGATTAAGTCCGCATGCAACAGCTATGCCGGCAGCGGATGGACACTGAAGTCCATGTCTTCCACGCCGATGCCGGATTATTACGGCATATGCAAGGTTGTCCTTGTATTTGAGCGCGTAACGTATGAAGATTCCGGCAACCTTTCTGCAAAGGGATAACTGTTCCAGGCCATTTTGCTCAGGCTTTTCATGCCTGAGAAGGCTTGACAGCTTTTTATAAACCGCTGCCATGATGTTATACCGGCAGCGAATGGAGGCACAGCACTCATGAATGATTCCAAAGACGACGAAGAGACCGTTCTCGGTGAAATACGCCGTTTGCTGGATGAATTTGAGGCCAATTTCAAAGCACGCACAAGCGATCCGGACAACTTCGCAACATTCTCTGAGCTTGAGGGGATGCTCGGGAAGCTTATCGGCTCCACAAAAGACCTGTATCTGAGACATGCGATGTCCAGGCTGGAAGGAGAGGGCGTGAAGATTGTACAGGATAAAGACGGAGATGCCCCGGACGGAGAACAGGACGGAGAATAGCCTGCAAGTGCACATATGTGTTTGCTTTTGCTGCAGGATTGGCATATAATGGCCGTATGAAATGTTATCAGTGTCCGCTTGCATGTGGGGCAGACCGCCCGGGAAAGGCCGGGGCTTGCTCCGTGGGCAGCATCAGGATTGCCAAATACGGCCTTCATTATTATGAAGAGCCGCCCATATCATTCTCCACAGGCTCCGGCGCAGTGTTCTTCTGCGGGTGCCCGTTGAAGTGCGTCTTCTGCCAAAACTTCGACCTGTCCCGGAACCTCAGGGGCAAGGAGATATCCGTGGAGGAGCTTGCGGACATATTCCGCAGGCTGGAAGAGATGGGGGCGGACAACATAAACCTTGTGACCGCCACGCAGTATCTCTCGGACATAGAGGCCGCCCTTAAGATATACAGGCCCTCAATCCCCATCGTCTGGAACTCGTCCGGATATGAGAAGATGGAGACCCTGGAGAGAGCAGGTGAGTTCGTGGACATATGGCTTCCGGACTTCAAGTTTATGGACCCGAAGCTTGCAAAGCGCTATACGGGCAAGGAGAACTATCCGGACTTCGCAGCCCCGGCAATACGTTATATGGCGCAAAAGCCCCTTGTAATGAGAGAGGACGGCAAGATGCTCTCCGGATGCATAATACGCCATCTCATACTGCCCCTTGCGGCATATGACTCCATACAGATAGTGCGCTATGTGGCCTCTTTAAAGAGTGACGCATACCTTTCCGTCATGAGCCAGTACACTCCTTTCGGGGACATAGAAAAGTTCCCGGAGCTCCAGCGCAGGATTACAAAGAGGGAGTACAACATGGTTAAGGATGCGGCCTTAGAGACCGGCATGGAGCGCCTGTTTTTGCAGGATTTTTCATCTGCAACAGAGGAGTATATCCCGGACTGGGACTTTTAAAGTCTGCATAACCCTTGCAAAACTCAATATAAGACAAACAAAGATGCGCCCCTGTTTCCAGGGACGCATCTCCGTTTTTAGAAGGTCATTTATGTCATTAGCGGATTATCTTAATGTAGTCTGCCTTTCTGGGAGCGGCCTCCGGAGCCGGTCCTGCAGGGTATCCGAGGATGCAGTGGCCGATGCCCTCGTACTCGCCCTCAATGCCCCACTCTTTAAGAAGGGCCTTGCCTTCGGGGCTGTCAAACTCTTCCTTGGCCCTGTGGATCCAGCATGCACCTATCCCAAGCGCAGCCGCTGCGTTGAGCATGTTGCCCATGACGAGGGACCCGTCATATACGTGCGTGGGCCAGTTTTTGTCCGCAAGCACAATGATGACGGTGGTGGCTCCGTAGAAGGGATCCATGGAAATACCCATAATGGATGCATTCATCCTGGAAAGCTTCTTTATGAGCTTCTGGTCCTGGATGGCAACTATTATGGGAGACTGTGAACCACGTCCTGTGGGGGCATACTCCCCGGCTTTAAGTATAGTGTTGAGCTCATCCTCTGAGATGATGCGGCCGTCAAATGAGCGGCAGCTCCTGCGGTCCAGCATGTTCTGTATGGCTTCATTGGTCATGATTTGTAAGCACCCCCTTGCAGGCAGTAATCCAAGGGTTTCCCTTGTTTCTGTGTATATTTGCATTATACGGCACTTTTGTGCATATTGGATAGCATTCCGTATGAAATTTGGGTGAACTTTAATGATTGTGCAAAGGGCTGCGCGCATACAGCAAAAAGGACGCGCTTAATCAGCGCGTCCTGTACGGGAGACCGGAGTGCGTGCATGGCTCAGCGCACATAGGTCACATAATTTGCTTTTCTGGGGATGGCAGGTCTGGAAGGTGCAATAGGGTAGCCGAGAACGCAGTGGCCCACGCCCTGGTAGTCACCTTCAATACCCCACTCTTTGAGGAGTGCCTTGCCTTCATCGCTGTCAAACTCTTCCTTGGCCCTGTGGATCCAGCAGGAGCCTATGCCTAAGCTTGCGGCGGCGTTCATGAGGTTGCCCATTACGAGGGCTCCGTCCTCAACGGCTGAAATCCAGCCTCTTTCAGCAAGGACTACTATGACCGTTGTGGCACCGTAGAAGGGGTCCCTTGCGGGATTGCCCATAACTTTGGCGTTCATCCGGGAGAGCTTCTTTATGGTCTCAGGCTTCTGCACAACGACCAGGATGGGAGACTGGTGCCCGCCGCCTGTGGGGGCGTACATTCCGGCCTGGAGGATGAGCTCAAGGTCTTCATCCGGAATGACGCGCGTGGGGTCATATGCGCGGCAGCTTCTGCGGGTGAGCATGTTCTGTATAGCTTCGTTCATATGTATTTGCTCCTTTCTTGATTGAAGGGCCCGCGGCTGCCTGCCGTGAGCCTCTTTATTTCATTATACGCGGGTTGTATGAAGTTTCAAGCACCCCAAATGCAAATTCAGACAATATGCGACATATTGTCGGACAATCATCCGCAGGCTATTTGTGGCTTTCGTAGAATGAGACCATTGCGTCCAGGAATGTCCGGACAACGGGCTTGGTGATTTCCCTGCGCGTGTGGATTCCGTAGTCTATGGAGTATCCCTCAAGGGGTATCTGCACCAATACGGAGTTGAGGTACTTCTCATCGCCGAAGGTAAGCAGGATGTTGTCTGAGGGTATGAGGTTTATATAGATGATGTCCTTGTTGAGGAGCGTCTCTTCGTAGATGAGCTTCATTTCCGTCGTGGCTTTGGCAAGCTCCGGGGTGAGGCTCTTTAAAATGGGCATGGGAGGAACTATGAGATGGTATTTTCTGAGATCCTGTATGGAGATGGCAGTCTTGGATGCAAGGGGATGGGAGCCGGACATTATGCACTGCACCGGCATGGTGCGCAAGGGGTAGTACTCTGAGAATTCAGGGAAGCCGATGTAGTCGCAAATTAAAAGGTCCACGTTCTTGTACGAGGTCTCATTCATGTCCACAAGGGTGACAGTTATGTCCGGGTGGGACTTGAAGAAAGACATTATGAACTCAGGGTACAGGTAGTCCATGATTTTCATGTGCCTGAACCCTATGTAGACGGCTTTGGAAGTGTCCGTGTTTATGTTCCTTGTCTCGAAGATTATGTCATTGAGTCCGTTGGTGAGCCTGGACACCTTGCCATAGAAGTACTTGCCTGAGGGGGTGAGGGTTACTCCTTTCGGGGAGCGTATGAGAAGCGGCACGCCCACCTCGGCCTCAAGGGTGTCCATCTGCTGCTTTAAAGCCGACACGGACATAAAGAGCAGGTCCGCGGCCTTTGTTATGCTGCGGGACTCTGCGACCTGGATGAATGATTTGAGCTGCTGGAAATCCATATATGCCTCTGTATATACCTTTCGCACATGCTCTGAAAGAATGTGCAGTGTGCACGTCTGTATGCGTTTTTAGCGTATACTATGTTACAGCATTTCTCATTCTGTTTCAAGGGAAAATGTGATAATATATGCGAAGATTTGGGGATATTCAAGAAGTGTGTGTTTTTTAACATCTCTAAGGTGACACCCTCC
>JAJPYR010000093.1 GCA_021204825.1 Clostridia bacterium
CGCTCATATCCCCTTCCGCCATCTGGTACGCGATGCCCGTAACGGAGCTCATTGTAGCCGTCTTCGCCATCATAATGATGGTTGTATCCGCCAGAAAGAAACCCGCAGAGACAACACTTACGGCATAAAAGCCGGACCGGGTGCAGATTCTCCAATTTTTCTGAGCGGTTTTTCCGCAGATTCTCCAAATTTTTCTGGCCTGTTACCTGCAGATTCTCCAAATTTGGATATAAATACTCACATATATAACAGAAACAGCCGTCAGGGATTTGGGCGGCTGTTTTGCTGTGCTTGTTTGGTTGTATGGGCTGCTATTCTGCGGGCTCCTCTAAGTCTTCCACGGGCTCTGTCTCAGGGGCATCTTCCGGGCCTTCCTCTAGTTCCGTCTCCGGAGCATCTTCCGGACCTTCCACAGGCTCCGTATCCGGAGCTTCGTCCGGCTCTATTGCAGACTCTGTCTCTGGGAAGTCATCCACAGGAGCGGTCTCAGGGGCATCCTCCGGAACGTCTGCTGGTTCTGCAGGGGGTTCCGCAGGATCTTCCGTAAACAGCTCTTCCTGGACATCCGGGCTGTTATCTTCCGGAACGGACTCCTCTATCTCATCCTCAATGGCATCATCTGCGGCTATATCCTCGTCCAGGGCGATGTCTTCATCCCCTGCAATGGTCTCAGAAGGAGACTCTTCGGGTTCGGAGCCGGGGTCTGTGGCGTAGAGGTCAAACATCATAGACATGGAGAGCTGCTCGCCGGGTCCGTGGCCCGTCCATTCCGGGGCGGGTGACAGGAAGTCATCAAAGGGTATCGTGAGCTGCACGTCACCGTCATGACGGTGCTGAGACATGTCGTTGCGGCGTATCTTCAAGGTGGAGTTGTCCGCTGTGGACAGGATTCTGCGGACGGATGTCTTGCTTATGCTCTCAAGCTCCGGGAAGCCGGCCTTGGCGGCGTTCTTGCTTATGTAGGACGTGAGGCCCTCGTAGGACCAGCTGGGGTCCAGAAGGCCTGCATACTGCGGCTCTTTGCTGGCTATGGAGATGACCCAGTCACGCCCCTCCGGCGTTATGCCGTGGCCGCGGCCCACGCTCTTGCGGGGTTTGTCATTGAGGGCATAATCTATGCCGCCTTCCGAATACTTCTTGAGACAGAGGATGACTGTATTGCGGTGTATCTTCATGATCTGGGCAATCTCATCTATGGTCAGGCCGTCCGCCTTGTGAAGCAGGATTTTGGCACGGGACACGACCCTTGCCTCCTTGGATCTGCTGCGCGTAATCTTCTTGAGATTCGCCTTATCCTTGTCCGTCAGCTTAAGAGTAGTCCTGCCTGCCATAACATCACCCTCGTTTCAGTCTATGCACATTATAATACTGACACCCGGTTTATACAAGTCCAAACAGACAAATTTATAGATATTCCGCTATTTTTGCACCCCTTGCCGGCCTGTGCGCCCCGCCTTTCTTATGGTATATGCCTCTTTCAGTTTGCCTATGACTTCCCTGCCGTCCAGATTGCGCCATTCCATGTACGCGGACATCACGGCCGATGCATTGGCCTGCCTGTATATCTGCTTGCTGGTCTCTCCTGTCTCGCAGTGCCAGAGACGGTACAGGCAGCCTGTCCATTTCATCTCTTCCACAGGTAAGCATTTGCCGTGACGAATGAACCGGCTGCCCTCATCTTCCAGCTCACCCATTATATAGCCGGGAACTTCCATCTGCAGGCGGCTGAAGTCTTTGTCCGGCCAGGCCGCTGCGTCAGTCATCATAAATGCCCTTATGACCCCCTTGCTTGCATAACCGTTCTCCACTGACATCCCGAACACTTCCGCCTGCAGCATGCACTACTGCTCCAGGCGAGTCAAACCTTCTCTTTCCTCATCTGTAATTGCCATGGCGGACCTCCTGTGCGGATTATCATATCATTCTGCTCTCGTGGCAGGTGAGGTAGATAATCTGGAATGAGCGTGAGAGGTCCATAAGAAGCGCCCTGGATGAGGCGAAGTGGGCGGCGTCCATGTAGCAGAACGGGTCATCCATTATGAGGAAAGGCTTCTCTCCGGAGTACATGTTCTCCAGGATAGCCAGGCGGTAGCACAGGGCGCACGCGGCACGCTGCCCGGAACTTAAGTACTCCTCGCCCCTCTCGTTCCCGTCATGCTCAAAGCGGACGGTGAGGTCGCGCGTCATGTAGATCTTCTCACCTGTGGACTTCTGCAGGAGCTTCTCATACTTGTCAAATGACCCGCTTATGGGATTGGCATACTTGTCCTTGAGCCTGTCATCCGCAGCCTTCAAGGCATCCCTGGTCTTCAGGATTATGTTGTAATTGGCTGTATATCTTGCGATTTTTGCATTGCAGGCCTCGAGGTCGTTTTCGAGGCCTTCCCTGGACTCTATGTCCTTTTCCGCCGAGTTGATCTCAAGGGACAGCTGTCCCCTTTCCTTGGTGAGGCCTGTTATCTCGGCGTTTATTGCGTCTATGTCCACCCTTTCCCCTGTGGGGCGGGGGGCTAAGTTCTTGCGGCTCATGAACTCGTTGGCCTTGGAGACGGCATCATTGTATGTCTCCACATATCCGCTGTAACGGCGCGAGTCATTGTCTGCAGCATCCAGCGAACCCTTTATGGTGTCTATGTTGTCAGAGGGAAGAGCGTACTTCCTGCAGAACGCCATGACCTCATTCAGATGGGTCTGAAGGCTTGCACGGGTGTCGTTTTCATCCTTCATGGAGGAGTTCCTGCGCTCCTTGAGGGTATTGTACGTGTTTATCATCTCGCGGAGCCTGGAGAGGTTGTCTGCAAACTGGTCTCCCTCAAGGCCGTACTTGCGGAAGAACACGAGGAGGGCATCCGCAGCGGTGGCCCTTGCAGCCTGCTTCTGTCCCATGTTTTCTGCGCGGGCATTCTCCTCATTGAGATACTCCATGTATGTCTCCAGGTCCTTCTTGAAAGAGCTTACAGCGAACACAACGCCGCCTTCGAAGCTGTATCCGTACGGCATAATGATGGCCCCGATCCGGTTCCCTATCTCATCCCGCTTGTCCTTGTATGCAAGCTTGCCTGTGTTCAAAGACCCCGCACTATCCCCGTTTGAGGGCTTTTTCATAAAGTACAGCACGCCGTCTGTGACAGCTGCTATGACGCCCACGGCAATGAGCACGATGCCTGCAATAAGCTGCGCAAAGCACACCCCTATGCCGGCTACAAGGACTATGGCCGCAATGATGAGCATGATTACGCTGAGTCTGCGGCCTGCAGGCGCCTGGGGAGCAGCAACAAGATCCGGAGCGGAGCTGTATGCTTCATCCGCCGCCCTGTACTGCTCTTCATACCCGTTAAGGCCCTCCAGCGTGGCATCATCCGGAAGACGGCCGTCAAAACGGCGCTTCAAGGCGCTTTCCGTCTCTGCAGGGGTATGCGCGGAGAGCGTGGCAATCTCCATGTCAGCTTTCTGCACGACATGAACATCCTCCGCAATCTTGTTCATCAGGAACTCGTTGGGCGGGGCAGGGCTGAATTTTGCGGAAAGGTCTGCAAGCTGCGCCTCATCCTCTGCCGTGAAGGTCTTCTTCTGCAGAACGGCATATGCTGTCTCGCAGGAGGCAAGGGACTTGCGCGCCGAGCTTATTTCTGCGATTGCAGGTATTCCGTACGGGTACTTTGCGCTTATCTCCTCCATGCTGTCCCTTGCAGAGTATACGGCGTCCGTGAGCTCGTCATAGTGCTCCCAGTCCGCACGGAGAGTGTTCTCCGTCTGTGCCGCGGAGACCTCCCTGCGCTTTGCCGCTATGGCATTGTCATACCCTTCCAGCTTTTCATACTTGCCCTGCAGGCTGTCCGAAATCCTGTTCCTGTTTATGATGTCATTGCGGATGCTTTCCGCCCTGGCCTTCTCTGTATATATGAGCCCGCTCTTCTTCCCGGACTGGTACGCATTGGCTCTCTTTGTGAGCTTGTCCGTAGCCTGAAGAAGACTGGTGTCATCATTGCTGCCCTCCACGAAGTTGTTGAGCATGGTCCTGATGCTGTCCGTAGAGGTTAACTCTATCTCCTGCGGGGTGATGAAGATGGTGCGCTCAAAAGAGGCCTTGTCTATGCCGAATATCTTCTCCCCGAGGGGGTCTGCAAGGTACGGAGCGTTCTCCCTCTCCGGAGTGAGGTCATATGTGTCCTTGGTGCTTGAGCTGGCATCAAAGGTGCGCTTGACCCTGTAGCGCAGCCCGTTGTACTCGAAAAGAACGGTTCCCCCGTACGGGCCGCCGTCAAAGGGCAGATAGTGTGCCCTGTCATTAAACTTCGAATTCTTCTTGCTGGAATCCATGCCGTAGAACATGGCCTTGAGGAAGGCCGCAAGGGTGGTCTTCCCGTATCCGTTTTCCTCACACAGGCAGGTGAGGTCCGGAAAGTCTATCTTTATCGACCTGAACTTCCCGAAGCCCTGTATGACGCATGACAAAAGCTTCATAAATCGCAGTCCTCCCCCTCAAGCACCTTGAGGCCGCAGTGCAGAATCATCTGCTTCTCCTCATCCGTATACTCGCTGCTCTCCGTCACATACCTCACGAACTCGCCCTTTAGTGACATGTCCTTCCCGTACACGGACAGGTCCACCTTTTTCCTGGTACGGTCCTTTACCTCAAGGTAATAGCAGGCATCCTTGAGATACCTTGTGACATCCTCTTCAAAGAGGTCTGTGTCGCAGTCCACTTCACCCGTAAGGTTCACCCTGTATATGAACTTGGGGTTGAACTGCACCTGCCCTCTCACCTTCTCTGCAGCCGAATACGCATCCTTTATCCCGGATATGTCCACGCTGCACTCCATGATCTGCCGCTCCGCGGAGGGCACGCACTTCACGTACAATTTTCCGTTGGAGCATATGAGATTGAAGTAGTGCGGGCCGAGCTCATCAAACCCGCGCGGCTCCAGGCATCCGGAGTATGCATACACACCCCTCTCATCCAGCATGGTGTAAGAGGGCACATGAATGTGCCCGAGCGCAAGATAGTTTATGCCCCTGTTCCTGAGCCTGGGTATGCACACCAGGTCCTTCCCCGTATTGTCTGACACCTGCCCGTGCATCATGACAATGTTGATCCTTCCGGGGTCCAGCGACAGCGTGGAGTACATGGAGACCGCATTCTCATCACAGCTCTCTATGCCGTATATGTCCACGTTGTCATACGAGTACCTGGTCCAAGAGGTCCCGAACAGCTTGAGGTTGGGTATGTCCACGCCCTCATACGAGGCTGTCCTGTCATGGTTGCCTCTAAGGTACAGGAAGTCCACGGACGGGTGGCTTCTCACCACGCTGTAAAAGAAGTTCTTATGCACGTTTATGCGGTCATCCCTGTCAAACACATCCCCGCAGAGCATGACAACCTTCACGCCGTTGTCCCGCGCGAAGTCCGCCATCCTTGCGAAGCTGTTCCTGAGCTCTCCCTTTCTGGTCTCCGCTA
This sequence comes from Clostridia bacterium, assembly GCA_021204825.1. Taxonomy (GTDB): domain Bacteria; phylum Bacillota; class Clostridia; order Christensenellales; family Borkfalkiaceae; genus Coproplasma. Next base: position 5,459 of record JAJPYR010000093.1, read on the forward strand.
CCTCCTTGGGCAAGGAGTTCATGGGCGAGCCTAAATGTATGTCCGCCGTATGTATGATTCTCATATAATCCCCCGATTATGCAGGCACAAAACGGCCGTCCGGCTTCATGCCCCCTTGCGGAAGTCGAACAGATTGAGCCCAACGTCATCGTTGAAGCTCCTTTCCACAACCCCTTCCATCTTCGTTATGACCATCTCGCATGTCGCAGACACCCACGCTTTCGTGAGATGCCCGCCAACGACCTTGCCGTTCTCATCCCCTGCGCTCATGTGCAGATGGGAATAGAACTCTCCGTCCTTCGTAGTAACCGTGCCCCACAGGGACACTATCTCATAATAACCCTCAAAGAAATTTGCCTTGTACTTCTTTATATCCGTCATGAAGACGCCTATCTCCATCCTGTTGATGGCGCCGAGCGCGGACACTTCCGCAAGCTTTATGCCCTCTGCCTCGCAGACGGCCTTGACCTGCTCCACTATCTCCTCGCCTCTGTCTATGCGGACAACCACCTTGTCCCCGCACACCTTGTATTCCATATACAAACACTCCTTCTCCGCTTAAGAAGCGGCACTATAATTGATTTGTCATCATTTTCCGCACCCCTGGCATACACTGAAAGCCGGCAGGATGCCTGTACAGGCGCCATAAAACACCTTGCCCCTGTACAATACGTTTTGCGGGGCTTTAAACACAATCCCGGAGGCACTTGACAATTATGCTGCATCCGGCTGCTTTCAATTACTTAAGCCCCAATCCGCATAGTCCGCACCGGGATCTGTACGGGCTCTACCTTGCTGTAATCTCATACTCCTCTGCCGTATTCCTGGTTTTCCGCTGTCTGTCCCTGTCCGTTGTGTCCACGGAGAGGTCAAAGGGTATCCGCCTCTCCCTGCCCAGCTTCTTGAGATAGATGTTGATGGCTGTTGACAGTGACATTCCAAGCTCATCACATACGGCTTCGGCCTGCGCCTTGACCTCTTCATCCACGCGGATGCATATCTGTGTCATAACTTCCCTCTTTGAGATATAAATCTGTGTCATACAGTATATGACTGTTGCCTGAAGTTGTCAAGTTAAAATATATACATTGTATAGTAAAATTATTGCAAATATGAGAGACCAAAGGAGCTTGCCCGGGCGGGCAAACTCCTTTCAACTCATTGCAACTCATTTCATTCTGCCTGTTTACAGAAACATTGTCATATACAAGGGCAGGTATATAACATCATCTTTTACAGCCAATTCTCCTGTATGCAGAACACAGCCTTTGCCGAATATTGTAACAAAGCCGACAATTTTTTTGTCAATTATGTAACAAACCCGACAATATTAATTGTGCGTTCTATAACAAACCCGACAATATATCCACACTAACTCTTTTACATGGCCGCACCACATCGCATCATTACTTGAATGGAGCTGTACGCAGTACTGGCTAAGGCCATTCCTTTCCTGTACGCATTTTCCAAAAGACATTTGTGCAAAATCTTTGGCATGCACAGCATTTATTGCACGGAAAGTAAATCCCATGTGCCTGGTTCCTGGATGTCACATCTCTGCGACAATGCCACTTCAAACCAGCACCTTGAATCCTCTGCGTTTGCCAAGGCTTCCTCAAATGTCTCACCGCAGGTAATACACCCCGGGAGGTCAGGACACGGGACAATGCATCCGCCCTCCGAGGTGGCCTCTGTATTATGCACAGGACAGTGCAGAACGATGACCTCCAATGTTCTCACTGCTGCATCTCCTTCACTGCAGCATGCACTGCTACAGGAACATGCCCATGTAAACGGGCAGATAGTACACAGTGTCCTTCACGGCCAGGTCCCCGGTATGCAGGATATAACCCTTGCCGATATACTGCGTGTACTTGCCGCGGATCCTGTTGTATGCTTCAAAGGAGCATGCAGTGCCGCACCTTACATCCAGCGGGCAGACTTTGAGGCCTCTGTATATCATGAAGTCTGATTCCATGTCCGTCTTCTTTGCGGCCTTGTCGAAGTGCCTGTAGAAGAACAGCTTCCTGTTCCTGGACGGGGCAAGCATCTGGGCAGCCATGTTCTCCATAAGCATGCCTTCGTCCACACCAAGATGCCCCTTCAGGACATTGTCGTGCAGGTACATGTCGTGCGGCTTGCATACAGCATACTGCAGCGTTGCGAGAAGGCCCGTGTCCATCATAAAGCACTCTATGGATGAGTACCTGAGATCCATAAACAGCATCCCGTCCGGCTTGCCGCAGGGGCAACTCGGTATGAGTATCCCGGCGTCCTTCAGCCAGAAGATTGCCTCATCGTAGTCTTCAAGGCTGGCCCCGGGAGACAGCTTTGAAAGATTGAGCGTCTTATCCTTTTCCGCCAGCTGCACCGGAAGCCGGTTGAACACGGCTTCTATCCTGGCACGCTCTTCAACACTTCCGCCGAACTTTGCAATATCCGCCATATACTGCGCCAGAATACCGCGCTTGACAGCTTCCGCGCAGGCAAAACCCTTTTCCGCACCGCTTGCAAAGGCTGCCACAGCCTGCGGCATGCCGCCTACAAGCAGGTACTTTCTGAAGTCTTCCATAATGCTCTGATGCAGGTCCTGTCCCAAGGGCCTGAACCTGTTGAAAGCTCCCTCAATCTGTCCGGTTACAGTCTCATCATTGCCGTGCAGTGCCCACAGGAACTCCTCAAAGTCCATAGGGTACATCGTGAGATGGTCTTCGCCCCCGGTCCTTATATGATCCCTGCCTGCACACACCATGAGCAGCGTGCCGGTTTCCATGTAGGCGAACCTTCCGTCCTTCACAAGGAGCTCGATGCTCTGCCTTGCCTGCCCGAAGCACTGCACTTCATCAAAGATGATGGCTGAGTGCCCTGGCACAAGCTTCACGCCGTATATGGATTCCAGCTTTTCAAAGAAAGCGTCTGTGTCCCAAACGTTACGGAAAAGCTCATTGACTTCCTCACGGGGCTCCGAAAAGTCTATGAGTATATAGCTGTCATAGTTGCGCTCCGCAAACTCCTTCACTGCCGTGGTCTTCCCTACGCCCCTTGCTCCTTCCACCAGGACAGCGAACCTGTCGCTGTACTTGTCCTTCCATTCCTTAAGCTTGTCCATTGCCTTGCGTCTGAATACTGTCATACCATGTCCCTCCTTAACGTATCCCATATTCCTATGTCTCATGCATGTCATCCTGGCCTCCTGCGCTGCTGAGGCAGAGCTGAAGGCACTGAACCATCTGTCTTTAACACCCTCTGTTGATGGTGAAGGAGAGTCATTTTACACCCAAAATTTAATGTTGTCAATATGTATACGGAAAGTAGGCAAAAACTACTTATTTTGAGTACGAACATATGTTTGGCAAGGGTTATGTGCAGTTGAACGGCCTCGAATTGGATATTTGAGGTTAAAAAAAACACGGCCGGAGAGGCCGTGCGTGGTGTTGGCTGTGATTTTTCCGGGAAAGGGTCCCGGGGCAGGTCCCGGAGCTTACGGTCCGGGGATTACTCCCACTCTATTGTTGCGGGCGGTTTGGAAGTGATGTCGTACACGATGCGGTTTACGTGCTTCACTTCGTTGACGATGCGGTTGGAGATGGTTTCCAGGACATCATACGGGATGCGTGCCCAGTCTGCCGTCATGGCATCCACGGAGGTTATGGCGCGGATGGCTATGACGTTCTCGTAGGTGCGGAAGTCTCCCTGGACGCCTACAGTCTTGGAGTTGGTTATTACGGTAAAGTACTGCCAGATGTCTCCGTCCAGGCCTGCTTTGGCTATCTCATCGCGGAGGATATAGTCACTGTCACGGAGAGTTTCCAGCTTGTCCTCTGTGACCTCGCCCATTATGCGGATTGCAAGCCCGGGGCCGGGGAACGGCTGGCGCATTACAACGGATTTGGGAAGGCCGAGCTCGAAGCCTACCTTGCGGACCTCATCCTTGAAGAGGTCCCGGAGGGGCTCTATGATCTCCTTGAAGTCCACAACGGAAGGCAGGCCTCCTACGTTGTGATGGCTCTTTATGACGGCGCTCTTGCCCTTGCCGGACTCTATGACGTCCGGATAGATGGTGCCCTGGACCAGGAAGTCCACGGCGCCTATCTCCTTGGCCTGCTTCTCAAAGGCCCGGATGAACTCCTCGCCTATTATCTTGCGCTTGCGCTCCGGATCCGTTACGCCCTTTAGCTTTTCCAGGAAGACAGGGCCGGCATCCACCTTTATAAGGTTCATGCCCAGCTGGTCCTTGAAGACATGCATGACTTCATCCGCTTCATACTTGCGCAAGAGCCCATGGTCCACGAAGACGCAGATGAGGTTGTCCCCGGCTGCCTTGTGGATAAGGGTTGCGGCGACGGCGGAGTCCACGCCGCCGGACATGGCGCACAGAACTTTCTTATCCCCTATCTTTTCCTTGAGTGTCTCAGTCATGGAGACCACGAAGTTGGACATGGTCCAGTCTCCCTTGGCTCCGCAGACTGCGTACAGGAAGTTCCTGAGGATTACCGTTCCCAGCTGGGTGTGCTGCACTTCCGGATGGAACTGCACGCCGTACAGCCTGCGCGTCTCATCCCCGAAGGCCGCATACGGGCAGTTGTCGCTGCTGGCTATCTTTTTGAAGCCTTCCGGAAGGGCCGTTATCCTGTCCGTGTGGCTCATCCAGCATACGGCCTCTTTGGGCATGTCCTTTGTAAGCTTGGAAGATGAGTACAGAATGTCCGCCTTGCCGTATTCTGATGTGTCCGCCTTCTCTACAGTGCCGCCCAAAAGGTATGCCATAAGCTGGCATCCGTAACAGATGCCAAGAACGGGTATCCCTAAGGAAAAGAGCTCCGGGTCTACCGTGGGGGCGTCTGCGTCATATACGCTGCTGGGGCCGCCTGTGAAGATTATGCCTATGGGGTCATAATCCTTTATCTGCTGCAGTGTCTTCTCGCTGGGCACGAGGTCGCAGTACACTCCGAGCTCCCTGACCCTGCGGGCTATGAGCTGGTTGTACTGTCCTCCGAAATCCAGCACCAGTATCTTCTGATGTTTCATCGCTGCCTCTCGTAGTTGTGTGTTTCTGTGCCTGCAATAGAGCGTTCAAACGCGCATAAGCGGGCTGTTTTGCATATGCGCCCGGCTTACAGCCGTGTGCACGCGGGCGCCCGGAAAGGGACCCAACGCGCATATGTGCGGTTATTTAAAGGCGCAAGCGCTAAGCTTACGCCCTTGAAAACGGGTTTATATTGCCATGTATGGGACCAAAGCGGGTTACATGCTCTTGGGGCTGTAGTTGGGAGCCTCTTTGGTGATGGAGATGTCATGGGGATGGGATTCTGCGAGGGATGCTGAGGTCATCTTGACGAACCTTGCGTTTGTGCGGAGCTCCTGGATGGTGCCGCAGCCTGTGTATCCCATGCCGGCACGGAGGCCGCCCATAAGCTGGTATACGGTGTCTGCCAAAGATCCTCTGTACGGAACACGGCCCTCTACGCCCTCAGGCACAAACTTCTTGGCGTCTGACTGGAAGTAGCGGTCCTTGCCGCCTGCTGCCATTGCGGGAAGTGAGCCCATGCCTCTGTATGTCTTGAAGGAGCGGCCCTGGTATATCTCGAGCTCTCCGGGGGATTCTGTGGTTCCTGCAAAGAGCGAGCCTATCATGACAGCGCTGCCGCCGGCCGCTATGGCCTTGACAATGTCTCCTGAGTACTTTATGCCGCCGTCTGCTATGACGGTCTTGCCGAATTTGTCCGCTTCCTCTGCGCAGTCCATGACTGCCGTGAGCTGAGGCATTCCGATGCCTGCCACGATACGTGTGGTGCATATGGATCCGGGGCCTATTCCGACCTTAACCACATCCGCGCCTGCGGAGATGAGGTCATGGGTTGCCTCTGCGGTTACAACGTTGCCGGCCACGAGCTTGAGTGACGGGAAGTGCTCTTTTACCTTCTCCACGGCCTTTACGATGCCAATGGAGTGCCCGTGTGCGGAATCCAGAACTACGAGGTCCACCTTGGCCTCCACAAGGGCTGCCACTCTGTCCAGCATATCCCTGCCTGCTCCTATTGCGGCGCCGGCCAAGAGACGTCCGTTCACGTCCCTGGCGCTGTTGGGATACTGGATGCTCTTTTCTATGTCCTTTATGGTGATGAGCCCTTTGAGGTATCCGTCCTTGTCCACGATGGGAAGCTTCTCTATTCTGTGACGCCCGAGGATCTCTGCGGCCTCTTCCAGGGATGTCCCTTCCGGAGCCGTAATGAGGTTCTCTTTGGTCATGATGTTGGCTATAGGCTGGGAATAATCCTTCTCATAGCGCATGTCACGGTTAGTGAGGATGCCCACAAGCTTGCCGTCCTTTGTGACAGGCACGCCGCTTATCCTGTACTTGGCCATAAGGGCGTCCGCATCGGACACAGGCTGGTCCGGTGTGAGATAGAACGGGTCTGTTATGACGCCGTGCTCACTCCTTTTAACCTTGTCCACCTGTGAGGCCTGCTCTTCTATGGACATGTTCTTGTGGATGATTCCTATTCCGCCCTCACGTGCCATGGCAATGGCGAGCTTGCTCTCCGTAACGGTGTCCATTGCAGCGCTCATGAGAGGTATATTGAGGTTAATGCCGTCACAGAGCGTTGTATGGAGGTCCACTGTCGCGGGCAGCACACTGGATGCCGCCGGTATAAGCAGGACGTCATCAAAGGTCAGAGCCTCTTTAACAATCTTGTTCATATGTCTCTCCTTTTCCTTGCCTTGCAAGCCCCGGTTCCTGCATTTCCCGGAGCCATTCTTCTTATGTATGCAACAGGCTTCCCGTCCGGAAGCCCTTTGAAAATCTGTCTTATGCGCCGCCCTTGCATGAGAGCAGCACGTTCATTACTGCGGCATAATACGTCTGTTCCGTCTCAGCCGCATTCTCCGGCACATACCCTTTCTCTTCCGTCCAGGAAGTCATATACGAGTACAGCACTGCGGCTGTGGAGCCGTCCTTTGCCTCGCCTATCCTGACGGTCAAGACGCCCACGGCATTGTTCACAGGGAAGTAATCTATGCTGCCCAAAGCGGTTTCCGCATACTCCACGGCGCTCTCTGTGTCCCCTGTGTTGTAATACGAGGACGATATGCTTGCGTATATGTACTGCCTGTAATCCTCTGACTCTTCCTTCTCAGAACAGTAATCATCGAATTCATCATTCTCCAGGAGCTCCCCGCAGAAGGTTATGATGTTCTTGTCCTTCCCGGAAAGCACCGCATACGTTGCGCAGGTGTCCAGATCCTCTATATTGCCGGTATACGTATAACGAAGCGAGGCATATCTTGCCGCTGCAGAATATGCCCCGAGATTTGAATACATTGTAGCCATATGCTGCGGGATAAGCAGGCTCAATACAGCATAAACGATTGCGATGACTATAATGACCGCTATAACCGTCTTCAATATTGTCTTGCCAACAATGTTCTTAGCCAAAGCCCTCAGCTCCCGCTTCTTTATTTACAGTAGTTTAACACTTTGCCATATAAAATGCAACTGTTTGACTTCCATAATTTTGGCTGCAAATCATTCACTGAATCAATGATAATACCACACATTTCGCCGCACCGGGACGCAAAAAGCATCATATCCGCCGCATAAATTTCATGCAGGCGCCTCAGCGGCGCCCATACAGCACATTGACAGGCAGATATGCGCTTTTTAAGCGTTTTCTGCAATATAAACACAGCCCGCGGGATAAGCCGTGGGCTGCGCATATTCTCAGGCGTTTATATCGTATATCTTGTCCAGAAGCTTTGCAATCTGGTCCCGGTACTTTTCCAGGGACCATATGGAGAGGGTTGCCGTGAGAGTGCTGTCCAGCGAATTGATGAAAGTGTCATCCTTAAGCTCATCATATGTGCAGTCCTGTATCCACTTCACTTCCCTGTTGTGGACATAGTCCGCATCACCGGGATAATCCTCCTTGAAGTAATAATCCGAGATGACTATGCCGAAGTGCGCCACCTGCCTGCGGTACCCCTGGCTGTCAAACAGCACAACCACATCCCCTGGCTTCATTTTTGCAATAAACGTCCATATCTCGCCCACATCGGTGCTCATTGCCCCGGAACTTCTGCCGGGCCAGATGCGGCTGTACATCTCCTTAAGCTCTTCCCTCGAAGAGACACCGCTAAGGTCCCCCAGCTCATGCCACCCTATGCATATGTGCCCGTTGCCGTTCCCGTCCTTTTCCAGCGCCGAATTGTCCTCCGTGATGTGCATGCCGTACACTTCAGCCTTCCCGGACTCTGTGTCATCCTCCTTCACACTGCCGGACACAGGCGTCCCGCTGCTGCGGTACCTGCTTAAGTTATCCTCACCGGCTTTCTGCAGTCCCTGCTGGATGTTCTCCTGCCGCATGGCAAAGTCTTCCGCGCAGTCTTTCTGCGCCTGCCTGTCCGCCTCTATCTGGGCCAGAAGGTCTGCATCCCCGGTCATGAGCGCCTTTGCAAATGCCAGAGGACATGTGAACTCTATCTCTTTGGCCACGGAGGGAAATAATGCCTTAAATCTCCTGCCGTCCTTCGTGATGCTCTCATTCCAGCCGGTTATGGTGCCCTGGCCGTACTTCTTTGACTGTATGACTGTTCCCGTGAAATCCTTCATAAGCCGCTCCTAAGGTTATCTGAGTTTGAGTTCCGCAAGGCTAAGCGGCCTCCCCGTCAGGTAATGCGCGTATGCCATTTTGGCGGGGAGACAGATAATCTGGATGTTCTCCAGACCGAGGCTGTGCAGCATCTTAAGCTCCACATCCCCGGCGTTGCAGACATCGTCCTGCTCTGTGGGGAATATGAAGCTGTTCTTTATGACTGTAATGCCATTGTAATCCGTAAGGGGCTTGTATGCAAGCTGGTACATGTACTGTTTTGTTACGGACTCTATGCCGGGCTGGTTTAGAGGAGCTTGCGGCCCTTCCAGCACCGGGATGTAATACTTGGTGTCGAAGATACAGAACTGCCCGCCGGACTTGGTTATTATGTCCGGAATGAGAGTGCCTTCCGCGGGAAGGCCTGTCCATGTGGGATGCTCTATAACGTCTATCAGCTTTGACCGGCTGCTGTACGGAACACCCGGCGGCGCCTTGAGGTTCAGGGCAGGTGAGGACAGAGTGAAGTTCAGCCGGTTGCGAAGGATTACGCTGCAGATGTCTTCCCAGACCTGATAGAAGGCATTGGTCCCGTATGTGGTTATATGGTCATTGTCTTCCAGGTGCCTGCCGCGGATGTACAGGGACATGGCCTTGAGAACGTTCTGTTTCCTTGTGTTGAACTGGACATTGAGCTCCCGTTCTATCCTGTACTGAATGTAATGCACGTCCCCGAACTCCGATAAGTCCTGCTCCGAAAGCTCTATGGGCGGGTATCCGAACAGGGACAGAAGACTCGAATTCATCTCCCTGGAAACTGCTGTCATGACGCACTTATGCAGGCGCAGGAAGTAATCCATGTCATCCGTGACCTGCCTGCGTGTCTGCATCTCCATGTAGTACGGCTTGCCGCCTACAACCATTGCGCACGCGTCATTTATTGTCCTGTCCCATATGATTTCGCCGGGCCCGTTCCACTCGCGGATCTCCTCCGTGTTTGTGTACAGGCCGGATTCATAATAATCATCCAGAAGGTACAGCATGACACCCAGGTTCTCTGAATCAATCTCATCCTTCCCGAGCTGTGTTCTGCTTATGTCATCAGGGCTTTGGTGCCCCACGCTCCTGTTCTGCCTCTCGTACTTCTTGAGCACGGATACAACCTGCCTGAGGCTCTCCTTTACCCTGGAAAGCTCCTCCGGTTTGAGGTCCTCCGGGTCCGGGTTCCATCTGTTCCTGCCCTGCAGCAGATATTTAGGGTAGCACCACAGGATGACTCTGCCGTCCATTACTATAACGCCCACGAAGGTGAATGAATACCAGTATCTGGTGCAGCCTGCAGCCGTGCCGTAATCCACGCCGTAATCCAGCTCCGGGTTGTCCGGATCCTCTGTGTCATCGCCGGGAGCTATGATTCTGATGGCCTTGAGCTTTTTGAGGCGGCGGATCTTTTTGTCTATCTCCAGGTTCTCTTTGTCCTGATCCTTAGGGCAGTCCAAAATAAGGCGGAGCCTGTCCAGAGTATACCTGTCCCCTTCCCTTATATATACCGTCTTAAGTTTGGACCCTGTGCAGCTCATTCTGCCATGCCTCTGCGGTTATTTTGTCTTTGTTTTGCTCTGTATGTCTTCGTTGAAAATCTGGATGCCGATATTGATGAAATCATTGCAGATTTTGGAATAGCGGTTCTTGTTGGTGCAGCTGTCGCTGAACAGGTCATTCCTGCGCTGCCTGGCCGCATCCTCAAAGAGATACATGATGATTTTGTTCGTGAAGAGGTAATTGAACTTCTCTGTCTTTGCGGCCTCTGACAGTCCGTCTGTGGAGGGTGTGATGAAGTACGGGCCTATCTGCTTGTCCTCATTTATGCCGTTGTCTGCCAGCCAGTCATTGATAGCTATGCGCAGGGACTGCCACTCCACTGATCTGGCATCCGCACCCTTGCCGAGGGTGACCCAGTACTTCTTGAAGTTGTAATCATCATCCCCTATGCCGATATACTCAAAGTTCCATCTGCGCTTGAAGGCTGTGTCCATTGGGAACACACCCTGGTCTGCGCTGTTCATAGTGGCCCAGATGAACATGTTGCCGGGGATTCTCAGTTCCTTGCAGTCTTCCTCAGCCCAGTTTCTTTCATCCTTAAGATACCTGCGGATGTCTTCGGATGCCTGTATGGAGTATTCACTGTACCCATACTTGTTGCGGTCCAGAAGCTGGAATATGTCTCCGAAAACCGAAGCGGCACTGGCACGGTTGATTTCCTCTATGACAAGGACATACGGCTGCAGCTGATCCGGACTGTTTCTGCGGATGTTTTCCCATGCCTTGATGTACGTGCGCATGAACGGGCCGGGGACATAGGTGTACTTGATTGAGTCATTGCCGTTGCTGTCCTTGTATGACACAGGCTTGTATGTTCCCACAAAATTGGCATATGAATAGTCCGGATAGAATATGACGCGCTCCACCTGGTCATTGGGCTTTGCCTCATCAGCAATGCTTATATTCAGAAGGCTGTTTTTGTCCTGGTTGAGGATGTAGCTCTTCCCTGTTCCAGGCGCTCCGAACAGAATACGGTTATAATTGAACTCCGACTTTATGCATATGTTCACAGGATCCACATTATTTCCTCCGTCATCAGGATCTTCATCTTCTTTAACAAGCATGCCGTTTTTCCACTCTTCCCAGCACAAAGACGCAATCCTGCCCCTGTCATTCTCCCGGTCTACCCCGAGCATTGCAGCGACTTCCCTTTCCACCATAATGAGCTGGCCTACATTGCCGTACACATTGGCGGCTGACTTGATGCCGAGCTGAGCCAAAATGTTGGCCAGGTAGTCTTTATTGAACCAGGTCGCAAAATACTCCGGATACAGCAAGTAGAAGTATTTTCTTACCCACGGCTGCTGTGCAAAGCTGTCATCGCCGGAGCGTCTGGCCATTTCATTCTGCAGCTTGATGTAATCTTCCGGAGAGTAGAGCCTGTTCTCCATAATGAACTCCTCTGCCACATCACTGCATGCCATAAGATTGTCCCTGACGGCCTTTGCTATTTCCAGAGCCTTGATTTCATCAATATGGTCACGGCCGTTCGTAGTCCAGCCGTGGTCTCTCTTGTTGTAGACGCCGAACTGTGAAGGATACCCTCCGAGGTTTCCGAATCCGTCCTTTGTCCTGAACATGAGCCAGTTGCAGAAATTGTCCCTGTAACCGCCGCCCATGAACATGACCCTCAGAAGCTGGCTGTCCTGAATCACGCTCAGCTTGTCCGGCGAGTATGAGCTGAGAAACTCCTGTCTGAGACTCTCATCATATGGGCTGTACTTATCCAGTGAAAGTCCGTTTTTATCTGCTGCATCCAGGATTGCATCCGCCGCTTTTTTGTATATATCTGCCATTTTTCTGGATCTCCGTGTCTTTGTGGGTTACATATCTGGTTTGTATGAAGACACCCGGGCGTAATTGCATCCCGGGCGGTGTTGTCTGTGGTACAGTTTATTCCTGCGGGTTAAGGACCTTCTCGTATGCGAGACGGATGCTGTCATCGCGGATCAAGGAGACTTTGCCGCACTCGGTGAAGCCGCACTCCTTGAGAAGATGGCGCATGGGAATGTTCTTCTCGTGGGTATCCATGCGGATTGAGGTTTTGCCAAGGGAGCGGGCAAGGTCTGGGGCCGCTGCCTTGATGATGTACTTGGCTATGCCGTTCCCGCGCATGTCCTCGCGCACTGCCACGCGGTGCACGGCAAGGTACCTGTGGCCTGTGGTGAGCCAGGCGCCGTCTATCTCATCATAGTTGTTGTCTGAAGTTACTGCGGAGAAGACTGCCACAAGGTCACCATGGGAATGAACGGAGTACAGGATGCCCCCGTAGATGGCCTCCTGCAGGTCCGTAACGTCCGGGAAGCCCTTCGGCCACTGAGGGTTGCCGTTAGCTTCCATGAATGCCTGGGCCTCAGAGTAAATCTCTATGACCCCTTTGAGTTCCTTTATCTGCGTCTTTTCAAATTCCAAATCCATGCTCTCTCACCTTTCCCCCTGCAGAAAGTCGCATATGATGCTGTTCTGCACAAAAAGGTATTCATCCTTTATCTTTACTATAGCGCCCTGCACGTCCAGGTAATCTGCGTATCTCTCTAAAACGTCTGCGTATTTTACGAAGAATTCCTCACCGGCCACTTCGTAGTACTTGTTGGTGTCCAGGCCTTCCGCCGTGCGGAGGGCCAGCATTACGAGCTCTTCCGCCGCCCCTACCCTGTCTATCTCCTCGCGGTCTATGATGGCGAAATGCCCGGATATAATGCATTTGAAGTATTCATCCAGGTCAAAGGTGTTCGTGAACCGGATGTTGTTAATGCAGCTGGATGCTGCCACTCCAAAGCCAATATACTCTCCCCTGCGCCAGTAATTGAGGTTGTGGCGGCTCTCCCTGCCCCTCTTGCAGAAGTTGGAAACCTCATACCTTTCAAAGCCTAAGTATCTTAGCTTCTTCACGCCTGCGTCATACATCTCGGCCACAGTGTCCTCGTCCGGAAGCTCTCCGTTGAGATAGTCTGTGTAGATTGGAGTGCCGTCCTCAGGGGTCAGGGCATACATGGAGATGTGGCTTGCGCCGGCTGCGGCAGCTGCGTCTATGGTGTCCAGGATGTCCCGGATGCTCTGGTTTTTAAGGCCTATCATGACATCCGCATTGAAGTTGCAGCCCTTCAAAAGGCGGGCGCACTGCTGGAAGTCCTTGAAGCTGTGTATGCGGCCTATGTCCGCCAGAAGACGGTCCTGGGCGGCCTGGAGCCCTACGGAGAAACGGTTTATGCCGCTTCTAAGATATGTGTCTATCTTTCCGGCGGACACTGTGCCGGGGTTCATCTCTATTGTAATCTCCGGGTTGTCCGAAAGGCAGAAATTCTTGCGGACGGAGGCCATTAACATGGCTATGAGCTGCGGGTCTATGACAGACGGCGTGCCTCCGCCTATGTAGACGGTGTCAAAGACATAGCCTTTGAGCTCTTCCCTGCGCATGGCCATCTCACGGAACACGCAGGCCATGTAGCTTTCCGCGTAGCAGAGCTTGTCCGGGAAGGATGTGAAGTCACAGTAGGAGCACTTGGACTTGCAAAAGGGTATGTGCACATAAATTCCGGGCATCCTTTATCACTCCTTCCATCCGTACTTTGCAAGGTCCACCTTGCAGTCTTTAACTTCCACGCCTTCACTGCGGAGCAGCTCCGCCTGTATCTGCATCCCGCCGAAGGCAAAAGCGGGCGCAAGGCTTCCGTCCCGGAAAACCACCCTGTGACAGGGTATTATCCCGGGCTGAGGGTTAACGTGCAGGGCTCTGCCAACCTGCCTTGAGGCTCTGGGAGCTCCAATGGCCCTTGCCACCTGCCCGTATGTCACAACCTTCCCCTGCGGGACGGTCTTAAGGTATGCATACACTGCCCTGTTGAAGGGGTTTATGTCTTTCTTAGATGCATTGTTTGTGCATTCTGCACAAGAGTCCGAAGGGGCTGCCTCTGCATCTGCTCCCGGGCCTGAGCCCGGATTTGTGCCTGGGTCTGTGTCCAGGTCTGTGTCTGTGCGGGTTACCTGTATCATCCGGTGTTATTCATTGAAGGCGTTGTCCAGGATGTCCTGGAACCTTGTGCGGCCGTCTTCCGTTGCAAGGAACACTGCAAGGCGTGTGGGAGCCTTGATGTACACTTCATCTCCGTTGAGCTCTTTTTTGAGCCAGTTTACACTTAAGGTGCGGTTGAACTTGTACCCCTGGGCGTCAAAATAGGCTGCGTCCCTGTATCCGCGTGCCCTGTGGAAAGCAATGCTGCGTTCATTCTCTGTGGTTATGAGCGCATATATGCGCTTGAAGCCCAGCGCCTTCAAAATGGCAGCCTCTGCCGTCTCCAGAGCCCTGCCAATCCCCTGGCCTGTCCTGCCCTGGGCTATATAGATGGATATCTCTGCGTTCCACCTGTATGCCTCGCGGGTAAAGAGCTTGTCTGCATACACATAGCCTACTATCTTGTTGTCATCATCCGCCACAAGAATGGGGAAGTCCAGCTCCAGCGCCTTCATCCTGGCCGTGAACTGCTTCTTTGTAGGAGAGTCATATTCAAAGCTTGCGGTTGTGTTATTGACGTATGCCGCGTAAATGTCTCTCATGAACGGATAATCCGCTTCAGTGGCCCTGCGTATTTTCATGATGTCTTCCCCCTTGATTGCCTGTGGCAATTGTTCTGCCTCCCGCATTTATGCGGGCTGTCTGCTGCCCCGGATACGGGGCTGCATGTGAGCCCTGTATAGAGCTGTATATGAGCCTCATATGAGGCCGCCGGTGAGCCTGTTTGAGGCTGCTATTGACCCCTGTTTGAGGCTGCCGGTGAGCCCTGCATGGGCGTTAAGTCGTTGTAAGCAGCTTCCTGCGAAGCTTTGGCGGGTCCCGGAAAAGGCCCGGGCGCTAGTCTTTGTTGGTCTTGAGAATCTGCATGAAGACCTCTGAAGGGACTTCAACGGAGCCTATCTGGCGCATGCGCTTCTTGCCCTCCTTCTGTTTCTCCAGGAGCTTTTTCTTGCGGGTTATGTCTCCGCCGTAGCACTTGGCAAGGACGTCCTTGCGCACGGCCTTGACTGTTTCACGGGCTATGATGCGCCCGCCTACGGCCGCCTGGACAGGGATTTCGAAGAGCTGCCTGGGGATTGCCTCCTTAAGGTTCTCGCAGAGGGTTCTGCCTCTGGGGTATGCGGAGTCCTCGTGGACTATCATGGAGAGGGCGTCACAGACTTCGCCGTTCAGAAGGATGTCCATCTTCACGAGCTTTGCCTGCTTGTATCCGGCCAGTTCATAGTCCAGGGAGGCGTAGCCGCGGGTGCGGGACTTGATGGAGTCGAAGAAGTCAAAGATTATCTCGTTCAAAGGGAGCTCGTATGAGAGCTGCACGCGGGTCTTGTCCAGGTAGTTCATCTGCTTGAACACGCCCCTCTTCTCCTTGCAGAGGTCCATTATGGAGCCTATGTACTCCGGAGGGGAATAGATCTCGGCATCCACTACCGGCTCTTCCATATAGGCTATCTCACCCTGCGGGGGCAGATGCGAGGGGTTGTCCACGAAGATCTCTGTGCCGTCTGTCTTTTTGACCTTGTAGCTTACGGAAGGCGCTGTTGTTATGATTTCCAGGCCGAACTCGCGCTCTATGCGCTCCTGGATGATCTCCATATGGAGAAGCCCCAAAAAGCCGCAGCGGAAGCCGAAGCCTAAGGCCTGCGAGTTGTCCGGCTCGAAAAGGAGCGAGGCGTCATTGAGCTGGAGCTTTATGAGCGCGTCCTTCAGCTCTGCGAACTTGCTGCCGTCCAGAGGGAATATGCCGCAGAAGACCATGCTCTGCGCCTTCTTGTATCCCGGCAGGGGCTCCGGCGCGGGATTGTCCGCGTTGGTTACCGTGTCTCCCACGGCAATGTCCTGTATGCTCTTTATGCTTGCCGCTATGTACCCTACGTCCCCTGCTGCAAGGCCGGCTCTTGGAGTGAGGCTGGGGCTGAAGGTGCCTGTCTCCACCACTTCATACACCTTGTCTGAAAGGAAAGTTGTTATATGGTCCCCGGGCTTCACTTCGCCGTCCTTTATGCGGACGAACAGGATTACACCCTTGTAATTGTCATAATAGCTGTCAAAGATGAGGGCCTTCAGAGGGGCGTCCATGTCCCCGTCCGGAGCGGGGAAATACTTTACTATGTCCTCCAGGACCTCCTCTATGTTGATGCCCTCCTTGGCGGACACGAGGGGCGCGTATGACGCGTCCAGGCCTATGACGTCCTCTATCTCTTTCTTGGTCTCCTCCGGCTGGGCAGAGGCAAGGTCTATTTTGTTGATGACGGGCAGGATCTCAAGGTTGTTCTCTATTGCAAGATACACGTTGGCAAGCGTCTGGGCCTCTACGCCCTGTGTGGCGTCCACGATGAGAATGGCCCCTTCGCAGGCAGCAAGGGAGCGGGACACTTCGTATGTGAAGTCTACATGGCCCGGCGTATCTATGAGGTTGAACTTGTACTCGTTGCCGTCCTTTGCGTCATAATACATGGTGACGGGCGCAAGCTTAATGGTTATGCCCCTCTCACGCTCTATGTCCATGGAGTCCAGGATCTGGTTTTCCATGTCCCTCTTGGACACCGTGCCGGTATACTCTATGAGCCTGTCCGCGAGCGTGGACTTGCCGTGGTCTATATGAGCTATTATACAGAAATTTCTTGTATTCTTGTCCGGTTTTCTCATATGTCCGTATAATCTCTGCCGTGTGGGAATATTGTCTCAAATGCCGGAATATTTCTGCCATATTCCTGCATGAACCGCCCTTTTGCGCTGAAATGCCTCATACATGGCCGCATTTTGCATTGGGGCGGCAATATGCGCCATTTTCTGCCCCCTTGCAGGGGCCAAGGGAAGGCCACAGAAAGGAATGCAGGGGCTGTACTTGGCCGTATGACCCGCATGGGCCTCTGGGACCTGTATGGCCGCACTTTAAAATTGTGTCTCCGTGGAGACACAATCCCTGGGTTTAATCCAGTGTCTCTGTGAGCCTGTCCAAAAGCTTGTCATCCGAAAGGATGGTGCCGCCGCCTATGACTGCGTCCAACTGGGGATCCTCCGGCATGTTGACCGTAATTCCCAGTTTGTTCTCTATGTACTGCGGGACGCCGTCCACCTTCATCATGCCGCCGGCAAGGTATATGCCGGAGCGCATTATGCTGGAGGAAACGTCCGGGGAGAGGCCGGAGAGCATCTCTGCGGCCTGCTGTATTATGGTGTCCAGATGTCCGGAGATTATGCCGTACAGGTGTCCGGAGTATACGGACAGGGTCTGAGGGGTGCCGGATGAGCGCTCACGGCCGTATACGTTGTTCATTTTGTTGTCATCCGGAAGAAGGGACCCTACGCCGTTTTTGAGATTCTCCGCGGTTAATGAGCCTATGCGGAAGTCATGGTTTGCAGCCAGGTCATCCATTATGCAGATGTCTATGTCCTTCCCTCCGAGGTACACAGACCTGCCGGAGATTATGCCGTCCTGTGAGACGGCAGCTATGTTGGACACTGTGCAGCCTATGTCCATGCAGAACACCGGCCTGGATTCGCTCATGGTTATGTTGTGGCCCAGGATAATGGCAAACGGCACGCGTGAGAAATAGGCGTTTGCAAAGCCGCACTCCTCAGCCAAGCGCTTGTACTTTTGCACAATCTCATCCTTTATTCCGCACGGAAGCAGGAACAGGGCCTCTGCGTGGCGTGCCTTTCTTGCGGGTATCTCTATCTTTTCCAGGAAATAGCGCAGGAGCTCCAGGGCGAGGTTCATGTGGACGATGTCCCCCTGTGACACCGGATTTATAATGTGCGTGGAGCGCGCGGCACGTCCGGACAGGGCCTTTGCCTTGTCCCCGTACGCCTTTATGTTGTATGCATGGCTGTCTGCCATCTCTTCCACGGCTATGCAGGTGGCCTCAAAGAGAACTACCCCGCAGCCGGGCATATAAATCTTGGTGTAGCCGGACCCGAAATCTATAACCAGTCTTTTCATGAAAGCCTCCCTGGGCTGCATTCCCTCATGAGAGGGATGAAACCGCTTAACCCGCGGTTTTAGCTGTGTATTTCATCTGTATATCCGGATGCGCATATGCAGGGTTTCAGCTTGCGCTGCATACGGCATGAATGGGCTTGAATGCGCATGCGTGTGCGCTGTTTCATATGGTTGTGCACTCCTGTATGAGCCTGCTTACAAGGGCTACCGGAAGGCCTACCACGTTGGTATAGCTGCCGTAATACTCCTTTACCACACCCTTGTCCTGGATTCCGTATGCCCCTGCCTTGTCCAGAGGAGAGCCGGATGAGACGTACTCTTTGATGAAGTCCTCTGTAAGCTGGTTGAAACGGACCTCCGTTGACTCAAATGCAGACTCACGCTTTATTGAGGACCGCACGCATACGCCTGTTATGACCTGGTGCGTCTTGCCGGAGAGCCTGTGAAGCATCTCCGAGGCTTCCTGCTCATCCGCGGGCTTGCCAAGTATCTCTTTGCCCAGAACCACTATGGTGTCACAGGCAATGACCACGGAGCCGGGGTTGCGTAAGTAGACTTCATCGCACTTGGACTCGGCAAGTGAGACCGCCACGTTCTCCGGGAACAGAGAATCGTTGTACGTCTCAGGCGAAATGGCCGGCTGGATGTCAAAGGAGTCCAGTATCCTGTGCAGGAGCTCACGCCTGCGGGGAGACGCGCTTGCAAGTATGTATTTCATATTGAGTTGCCTCCCCCCTTGATCCGGCCCTGCTGCAGGGCAATATGCGGCTGTACTTGGGCCTGCAAAGGCCTTTTGCCGGCTTGGCAAAGACTGCCGGGGCCTTATCGGTAAAAAATGCCGCAAGAGCTGCGGCATTTAGCGTCTAAAGTATTTCAAGGTTTTTGTGGAAAGACTTTCGGAACTCCGTTGCGGCCGCCATAGCGTTTTTTATCTCCAGAGTGGCATCGCTTTCCACTTCTGTCTTCATGATTACCGAATCACCCAGGATATCGCAGTTGACGTTCTTCACTGTTCCGGAGTTGGCCCTGTCCAGGCTCTCCGCAATTCTTAAGATTACGCCCAGCTTCCTTACTATCTCGAGGTCATCGTCTGACACAATGTCCCGGTACCTTGCCCAGTCCTGCATGTTGATGTCTTCCTTCTTGTGGCAGCAGGCCACGAAGGCTGCGAGAACAATCTCTCTGTGGGAGACACCGTACAGCGTGGCATTCAGAATCATGTACCAGCTGTGCCTCTGGTGGTTGTAGAACTTGATCCTCATGCCGCAGTCGTGAAGCGAAGCCGCTATCTTGAGGATGCGTATGTACTGCCTGGGGAACTTGTGCAGGACCCTGAGCTGCTTGAAGAGCTGCACTGAGAGGTTCACAACGTGCTCCACGTGCTTCTCATCGCACTCGTAATACTTCACGAGCGTCTGCAGCGAGTAGCCGAGCACATCCTGCAGGGGCTTGTCAATGGTTGCCGGCAGGGCCTGGTTGAACATTATGCCCTCGCGAAGTCCTGCTCCGGAGAAAGCTATAGTGTCCTCGTGCATGTACTTTATGAAGGCGCTTATGACTGCAAGGGCTGCGGGAAGTATGTCCGCGCGGGATGCGGAAAGTCCCTTGATCTTCTTTTTCTTGTCCAGGTCCAGCACCTTGATCATGTCATATACAGGAGTGAAATCCTCCGTAAGCATGCGGTAGTTGTGCACTGTGTCCAAAGGATACTTGTGCACCATCCTGGATATCTTGAACAGGTTTCTGAAGGAGCCGCCCACGCCTATCATCTGGGCATCCTGGTCAACGGCCTTAAGCCACTCTATGTTCTGAAGCTGCTCCGTTATGAGCTTTTCTATGGCCTCCGCCTGCTCTTCCGGCTTCAGGCCGGAGTTTGCATACATGTCCGTGAGATTGACCGATCCGTACGGGATGGTCACGTGGTTCAAAAGGTTCCTTCTGTTATAATACACTATCTTCGTGGACCCGCCGCCGATCTCCAGTATGAGGCCCTTGGGGATGTCCATTGTGTTTATTACACCACGATAAACGAGTACCGCTTCCTCATCCGGAGTAAGCACCCGCAGCTTGATTCCGCAGTTAGCCTGTATCTCATCCAGGAAACTGCGCTGATTCTTTGCTCTTCTGACCGCTTCTGTTGCTACTGCAATGATTCTGTCCACGCCTGACGCATCACACAGGCGCCTGAACATCTTGAGGGTTTTAATCGTTTCAGATACACGCGCCGGCTTCAAAAAGCCGTCTTTTTCCATGTCCTGTCCGAGCCTCACGCTTTCCTTCAGCTCGTCCACAACCATGAAATAACCCTCTTCGAACAGGTTGACGATTACCAGCCTGGCCGAATTTGATCCGAGGTCGATGATTCCGATTTTTTCTGCCACTCCTGCACTCCCCGGGTACTACCCGTTGCCGAATTTTGCCGGTTCCCCCTTCAAAGCCCGACAACAAAAAACACTTTTCAATGTAGAGATTATATCACCAGAAAAAACACTTGTATATAACAGACAAAAAAATTTGTGCACTTTGCACAAATATGCACTACCATATACCAGTTTTTAAAAGCTCCAAAATCTGCAGATATCTCACCGTTCCTTTCATATTAGCACACAACGCGGGCTATTGTCCCGCCTTAAGCGCAACCTGCAAAAATGCATACACAAAACGCAAAAGACCGCACACGGGTTCCGTATAATTGCAGGACAAATCCCGTCCTGCATATTGATTTCCGCACCGCAAAATGGTACACTGTATTTATCCGGTGAGCCTTCCGCACGCTGTGAAAAGGCGGGCTCCCATATAGAGCGAGGTTAAATGATGAACACTGTATACATGGCACACGGCCGCAGGCCTGCTCCTCCGCCGCCTCCGAGACCCACACCCCCTCCTCCGCCGCATCCTGGCCCCGGGCCCGGCCCCAGAAGGTAACTGCACCGGAACAGGGATTGCATTGCTTGACTTAAACGGGCAGTATTTGCTGCCCGTTTTTTCCTGCCGCCACAGCGGTAACCCTGCACGGAGGCCTTTATGGGATTCAAGGATGACGGCCTGAAGCCGAAACTCACGCAGGAAGACAAAGAACAGGCCCTGGCTCTCCGCAAGCATTACCGCCATCATCTGCCGGAAGGGTACACGGCTGAGAAGATCAGAAAGATGACTCCACGGCAGATTCTGGAGCTCCGTTACGGGATGACCTACACTGAGTACATGGATCTGAAGGGCCAATTCGACATTATGTACGATATCTTCGGAGACGAGGCAGATGGCTGGTACCCTGAGTGGTTCCATATGTACGACCCAGTGGACGAGACGGACGGAACCGGTCCTTTTGATGATCCGGATAATCCTGTTAAGGAAGACCAAGACATCCCCTTCTAACATCAGAACAGATACACGCTCAAAGAGCACCTGCTTTTATGCAGATGCTCTTTTTGTATTAGCCATAGCTTTGTGGATATTATGAAATCACCGGCCATACGGTACCTATGAGACCCTTATGGCTCCTGCCGTAAGCATCTCATGCCGGCCCGCAGGCAATGCCTATGAGGTCTTCATTCCAGTAAGATAAAGGAACACAGTGGCAGGAATTCTGTAAAGGGATGTGCTGTCTCTCTCAGTCAGGCCATAGTCCGTTCCGGACTTGGTCAGCACATATCCGGGAGTATCTTCCAGTGCATATATGACAATGCCGCTTGTATCCTTTACAGCTGAATGATTTCTCATCTTGGACTCAATCAGCTGTGAGCATTGACCCCTGTACTGCACGGCGATATCCACTTCAGAACCGCCGGCCCCTCTGATATAGCCTACATTATAGGCTTCACTCTTTAATGTAAAGTATGATTTGACATGATTGAATGCTGCTGTTTCAATTGCATAACCGTATTCGGTCTCGTCTGTATATATGTCTATATCGGGATACAACGCACATCTTATGCTGTTGTCCGTCAAATATGCCTTGTCCATGGATTTCATGACTTTTTTCCCAGACAGATCCATTTGTTTGCAGATAACGACAAGATTGCCGCTTTCCAGATATGAAATGTAGTGCTCCACAGTATCCCTGGCGATGCCCATTTGACTGCTAATCATACTAGTATTAAGGACAGTCGATCCGCAGCGGGCAAAGTATGAAAGAAGCTGGTCAAGAGCGCTGCGGCTTCTTATTCCATAAATCATAGGAAGATCGATGCCGACCACTCTGTCAATGACATCCTCCGACAGCTTATGGTGAGCATACAGCACATCAGATTCATTGACAAACTCAGGGAATCCTCCGACGTGCAAATACCTCATCATGTGAATGGATAAATCTGACAAGCCCAGAATCACATGTGTCTGGTCCTGAAGGGATAATTTATGAAATCCAAAAACATCCAGGCCACTGACTGCAGAGCTCTTTTCAATACCAAGCATTTCGCAGTATTCATAAAATGACAGCGTCGGAACTTTCACAATGCTCCACCTGCCTGCTCCGCTCTCACTGACTTTTTTTTCAGGCACAGAACTGGCAGATCCGGTAACCAATGCCTTCATCCCGGGATACATATCGTATGATGACTTAAGTTGAAGCGCCCACTCCGTTTCAAACTGAATCTCATCCACAAACATGTAAAACTCATCATCTGCGCATATAGTTTTTCTATACAATTCAAACACACGCTCAAAACCGGATTGTCTTATGGGAACCGAGTCATATGAGAAAAAAAGGATATGATGCGGATCAATTCCTCTTGAAAGCAAATCATCAATCATCTGGTACACAATTGTTGTTTTGCCGGTTCTGCGAAGGCCGCTCAACACTACTATGCGCCTTATGTTGCTGCAGAAATCCCTTGTGGCTGTATAATACGCATTTCTCTTGAATGATTTTAAAAATTGAGACTGGACAGATCCCGTCCGCCACCAGGAATTAGCCACACTTAAAACAGAAAGCAATCTTTCATCTGAAATATCATCTGCCATAATATTCCCCCATACTCACAGTATAAATCCGCATTAAACGTAAAGTCAAGCTATAAAAAAAGTATACTTTGCAAATTTCTTATGTTTTATGTAATATATACTTTACAGATTTCCTACTTTTTTTGTAAAATATACTTTACAGATTTCCTACTTTTTTTGTAAAATATACTTTACAGATTTCCAAACTGTATGCAGATTTTAATTTATATGCAGGTCACATGCTCAAAGAGCACCTGCCTGCGTGCAGATGCTCTTTTTGATATTGCCATATCTGTGCGGATATTATGAATTTACGGGCTTATTTGACACCTGGGCAGCATTACATCATGCCAGCC
>JAJPYR010000034.1 GCA_021204825.1 Clostridia bacterium
AAAAGTCTCCGACACTTTAGGTCCGGGTTCGAGCCCCGGCGGGCGCACCATCCAAACCGGCCCCTCTAAAAGGGGCAGTGATTGTCTCCAAAACGGGTTATATAGAAGTGTAAAGTTCAGGTGCGTGCAGCATGATGCACCGGTGGAAGAGAGGCGCACAAGGGTGCGTCTCAAAGGCGTATTTAAAAGGCGTGCAAAGGGGCACGTCTAAAGCGCGTATACGAAAGGGACATGCGCAGGGACAGGCAGGCAGACTGCATGCGAAGTGCATGCAGTAAGGATATGGGCGCAGAACAGGCGCAGAGGAAAGGATACAAGATGGTAGCAATCTGGGATGACGGCAGCTGCACATATTACAACTACTCCGGCGAGGACTACAACGGGGCTGAGCCGGATGAGTCGTACATAGGGCGCAATCTGTTCATATACCAGCTCAAGAAGAGCGCATATTACGGAACCTTCAAGGAGCTCACGCCGGAAGAGAAGGATGCTGTGGCCAAAGAGGCCATGGAAAGGCGCCGTGCGCGCCAGGAGAAGGAGCGCAGGGACAGGCAGGCCGCAGAGGACAGGGCAAAGAAAAGGCGCGAGGAGAAACGCGCTTTGGAGCGCAGGCTTGCGGAGGAGAAGGAAAAGAAGGTCCGTCTTGCAACAAGCCTTGAGACTCCGGAGGGGTACGTGAATCCGTATGCCGGGGACAGGAGAGCCACAGGAGTGCATGCGGAGACTACAATGCACGGGCTCATGCTCTGTCTTGCCAATCTTGGACGTGTGGATGTGGAGTACATAGCGTACGTCACGGGCGAGAGCCTCAAGACCGTAATACAGTCCCTGAAGGGCAGCATATACCAGAACCCGCTCACGTGGGGAGAGTGCTTCTACAGGGGCTGGGAGACGGCGGATGAGTACCTGTCCGGGGACATAGGCCGCAAGCTTGAGCTTGCGGAGAGCGTCAGCAGCGAATACCCCGGGGTGTTCTCCCTCAACGTGTCTGCGCTGAAGAGCGTCATGCCCCAGGTGCCCACGGCAAAGGACATATACGTGACGCTTGGGTCCCCGTGGGTTCCCACAGACGTTATAGATGACTTCTTAATGTACATGTCCGGGCGCAGGAAAAAGTACTGCAAGGTCTCCCATGACCTGTATACGGGGGCGTGGGAGCTGTCCTCAAAGGATATAAACACCAATTACTTTGATTTCAACATGGATTACGGCACGCCCAGAATGAGCGCCCTTGAGATACTGGAAAGGACTCTCAACATGCGCAGCGTGTCCGTGTATGATGAAGAGCTGCAGATGGATCCGGAGCCCCGCATGGTGCATGTTCTCAACAAGGAGGACACCCTGGCCGCCCTTGAGAAGCAGCGCTCGCTTATAGAGGGCTTCCAGCAGTGGGTCTGGAGCAATGCCGCACGCCGCAGGAAGCTGGAGGAGATATACACAAGGACATACTGCTGCCACAGAAAGAGGGTCTTCAACGGAGACTTCCTCACGTTTCCCGGCATGGCCCCGGACGTGCATCTGTACAAGTACCAGCGGGATGCCGTGGCGCGCATAATACGCACTCCCAACACACTCCTTGCTCATGAAGTGGGCGCAGGCAAGACGTATGTCATGGCCGCGGCCGGCATGGAGCTCAAGCGCATGGGCATCTCCAAAAAGAACATGTATGTTGTGCCAAACAACATCTTAGGGCAGTGGAGGAAGATATTCCTGTCCATATATCCATCCGCAGACCTGCTCATAATAGACCCCAAGGACTTCGGCCCCGCGAAGAGGCAGAGCATGCTTAAGCGGATCATGAGCGAGGAGCATGACGCCATCATTATGCCGTACAGCTCATTCCAGCTCATACCAGTCTCGTACAGCACGCAGGAGACATTCCTTAAGGAGCAGCTGCAGGAGATGAAGGAAGCCGCGGGATACTGTGTATCCGCCAAGCTGCACCGCAGAATAACTGCCACGGAAAAGAAGATTACCAAGCTGTGCGACAAGGCCGCAGAAAATCCGGACCAGGGCATATGCTTTGATGAACTTGGAGTTACGGAGCTCTTTATAGATGAGGCCCACAATTTCAAGAACCTGCCCGTGGAGACCAACATAGACAAGGTCCTGGGGCTCACGTCTTCATCCTCCGGCAAATGTGAGGACATGTACACAAAGATATGCATAGTGCAGAGGGCGCGCAACGGCGGCGGGATAGTCTTTGCCACCGGCACCCCTGTGACCAATTCCGTCTCGGAGACTTTTGTCATGCAGAAATACCTGCAGTATGACAAGCTCAAGGAGATGGGCATACACAACTTCGACAGCTGGGCGGCCATGTTCGGCGAGAAGGTCACGGACTTCGAGATAGACGTGGACACATCCGGATACCGCCTTGCCACCCGTTTCTCACGCTTCCACAACCTGCCGGAACTTACAGCCCTTTTGGGCAGCATGGCAGATTTCCACAACGCCGAAACATCCGATGAAGTGCCCAAGACAGACGGCTATACAGACTGCCTTGTGCAGAAATCCGAGGAGTTCGATTTATACCTTAAGGACATCTCCCGCCGTGCAGATGCCGTTCGCCACGGCGAAGTGTCCAAGACAGAGGACAACATGCTGTGCATAACCACGGACGGCCGCCTTGCCGCCCTGGACCTCCGTCTCGTATGGCCGGATTCCGGCTTCAAGCAGGAGTCCAAGGTTGTGAAGTGCGCGGACAACGCTGTGAACATATACAAACGCTACAATTCCGTGCGCGGCACACAGCTCATCTTCTGCGACACTTCCACACCCAAGGACAAATTCAATATCTATGATGAGCTCCGCCGGCTCCTCATGGACAGGGGCATTCCAAAGAAAGAGATAGCCTACATTCATAACGCCACAACGGATGAAAAGCGCCTGGAGCTCTTCAACGCCGTACGCTCAGGCGATGTGCGCATTCTTATAGGCTCCACCTTCAAGATGGGCCTTGGAATGAACGTGCAGGACAGGCTTATAGCCATACATCATATAGACATCCCCTGGCGCCCCGCGGACATGGTGCAGCGCGAAGGCCGCATCCTGCGCCCCGGCAACATGAACGAGAAGGTATTCATCTTCCGTTATATAACCGAAGGCTCCTTTGACGCCTACTCCTGGCAGATCCTTGAGAACAAGCAGCGCTTCATCTCTGAACTCCTGTCCGGCTCATACACCGCCCGCAGCGGAGGCGATGTGAAGGACACCGTATTAGACTACGCCGAAGTAAAGGCCCTTGCCGTTGGCAACCCGCTCATAAAGAAGCGTGTTGAGACCGCCAACGAGCTCTCCTCGCTCCTCACCCTGAAGCGCAAGTACAACGAAGGCCGCCAGGCCATGGAGCAGGAGCTCATAGAGCTCCCGCAGTTGATAGACGATGCCTCAGCCCGTGCCGATGCCTGCTCCAAAGACCTCACCTTCTACACGGATATCATGAAGGAGTATGAAGGCCTCAATGACTGGCTCTTGAAACGCCGCACAGCTGCAAAGACCCGCAAAGCGGCCGCAGCTTCTGCCGCTTCCGCTCCCGCAGAGCCGGACTTCAACGCACTCCTTGCCGCCATGCCCGGCTATCCCGGACCCTCCAATCCGGACCAGCCTGCGCCTGCGGACTCTTCAATCCCTCAAGCCCCCGCAGGCACTTCAGCCATAGACGAGACTGCAGAACAGACGGCCGAAGAGATAGCGGAGGAGGATGCCGGACTTTCTGATGAAGAGAAGGCCGAGAACAAAAAGTTCCGCGCTCTGGAGAACAAGATGCTTGCCGCCCGCAAGGAGGTCCGCGAGCCGCTTGCTGAGGCTATCACCAAAAACTCCTACTCTCTCAAAGAAGTTCCTGTGGCCTCATACCGCGGCTTTGACATTTCCATCCCCGCAGGCATGGACCCCTCCAAGCCCTACATCTGGCTGCGCCGCGAAGGCAGGTACGTGGTGGAGCTTGGAAACTCCAAGCAGGGCTACCTTGTGCGAATAGAGAACTATCTTGAGAACATGGACAAGCTTCTCAGAAAATACCAGGACCGCGCCAAAGAGCTCACCGCCCGCCGCAAGTACTACACCGCCGAACTCAAGAAGACCACGGACTACGACACAAAAATAGACGAAGTCCAGGAACGCCTCTCCAGGATAGACGAGGAGCTTGGCGTGGATGACTTCACCGAGAACTGACCCATTCACCCGCCCCTTTCCAGGGGGCATGCTCATACTCATCCGCCAATCCGGGAGGCATACCATGCTTTTGTACCATGGAAGCAATGTTGAAGTAAGTAATCCTGATGCTACACATTCCCGGAAGCAGGTTGATTTCGGGGGTGGATTCTACTTGACTTCAGACATAGACCAGGCAAAACGGTGGGCGGTATCCACTACCTTTAAAAGAGGGACCGGTACTCCAATTGTATCTGTGTTTAACCTTGACGAACAGAAGCTTACAAATTTTGTCGTGCTCCGGTATGAGGGACCTACAAAGGAATGGCTGGATTATGTTGTACACAATCGCAGAACAGGCGAACCGGACCAGTATGATGTTGTTATAGGCCTGGTTGCCAACGATAATGTGGTCCGCACGCTTAATGACTATATGGAGGATGGCAATGCCGAGATTGCCATAATGAGGCTTGAAACCCAGACGCTGACAGACCAGTATGCGTTCAGGACAGACAGGGCCCTGGCAGCAATTGAGCTCGTTTCATCCGAGGCAGCAGATGCAGACGGACTGACAGGAAGGCTCCATCCGTCAATCATTGAGTTCTATGACCGCCAGATTACAGAGATGATTGCGGACAAGTACAAAGTCTCATACATGGAGGCCTTCAAAATGTTTGCCTCTTCCCAAACACACAGGATGTTGGAACAGAAGCCCTACATGATGTGCGATTTCGGCTATCCAGCTATCTTTGAAATCTGGGAGACAGAGAAAGAAACCGGCAATCCGCGCAACAATCCTTATCTTATAGGAGACGAGCATGACTGAAGAGATGAAGTATTTCATATACCTTACGGAGTATTATGCCAATTACAAGGGCCGTTTCACAGGGGACCTTCTCAAAGAGTGGGAGGAGAAGGGCATTTTGGACAAGATCTACGGATGCTATTGGATATACCACTGTGAGCGCATGGAGAACGCCTACGAGGACATAGACAGCCTCATGGAGACTGGCAAGTACGCCTGGTAGCCGGCACACGGCACCGGACTGAACCCGTAAAAGACACGCACAGCCACCCCTTAACCCGGGGTGGCTTTTTAAATTTTTACGGAAGTATATATGCAAAAACTACAATTACTTTGTGCAGATTGCACAAAAGAATTTGAGTGACTCTATTGACAAATAAACATATGTTTAATATACTTATATTCCACCCGCAAAAGTTGGCGCTTGTACGGGAATACAGAGCCAATGCCTTGCGGGCAGCATGAGATATGCGGCATGGAGAGCTGTGCCGTGCCGCAGAGATAGAATGATATAGCCATAAAACTGCAAGGAGGAAAATAATGGCAGAATTAGAAGAATTGTTGCAGGCCGGCAGGGGCCGGACGTACTGCACGGAGTGGGAAGGGAATGCTCCGGCAGGTTTCTATGAGAACGTCTGCGGACTTCTTAATGCATTCGGAGGGTACCTGTATATAGGCATCCGTGAGGACGGCACCATTGTTGGCATGGATGAGGACAAGGCCAGAGAGCTTAGCAAGAAGCTTGTTCAGGACCTTTTTGACGGGAAGCGCATCATCCCTGGCCTCTGGATACCGTGGAGGAAGTATCTGTATGTCACGAAAAACGGCACTATCAGCGATGAGCCCCAGGGCGGAAAGGTTGTGCTGCTCCTGTACATCCCCATGTCCGATGAGATGCATGCAGTATCCCGCAGGATATACGACAGGACCGAGGACGGCAATGTGGACATCACGGATGACGGGGTTGCGCTTCTGCATCTGCAGCTCCGCAAGAGCCGCGAGAATACGGAACTGAGGCCCGTGACTGAAGCAACCTGGGAGGACCTGGACCTGGACACCCTTCACAGGATGCGCGACATGGCTGTTGCAACGAGGCCGGACCACCCCTGGAGGGACTGGGAAGACAGAGCGCTTTTGAACAGCCTCTGTCTTGTGAATTATGACCGCCTCACAAAAGAGAGCCGCTACACACTGGGAGCTCTTCTGCTCTTTGGTAAGGACGAAAGCCTTGCCCGCCTTCTTCCGAGGTACGGCATAGACGTGGTTCTCCGCAGTGCGGACGGCTCCGAGAGGACGGAGCGCATATCATGCAACCTCTTCAAGGCATATGACAGGCTCATGGACTTCGCCCATGAGAACATTTCCGGCTACCGTGAGGCAGAAGCCGCACAGGCTGAGGCTATGGACAAGGTTCTCAGGAACCTTATAGTAAACTTCCTCGTCCACAGGGAATACACAAGTCCTATCCCGGCAAGGCTTGTCATCTCTCCGGACTCAATCTCCACAGAGAACGCTCATGATGCAGAGGGCCTCGGAGAAGTTGCCCCGGGTTTCATATGCGCTTACCCTTACAGGGCTGTGCTCAACGCCCTGCTCAAGGCCTTCAGAGAGGCGGGACTCGTATACGGGTTCAACACGGGACTTGACGAGATAGCAAACAACAGCGGATCTCTTTCCGCAAAGCCTCCGGTGTTCGTTGAAGGCAACACCTTCAGGGCCACCGTATATACGGCATAACCAATAGCAGACTGCGAAGCGGCTTCCGCCAAAAGAAGCCGCTTCAAACAGCCGTGCAGACTATCCAGGCCGGATGTTTGTGTAAAGCAAGAGATGGAATGTATATTGGCGGTACTTAATGAGCTAGGAGGATATATTTCTACGGATAAGACCTGGCAGAGAGTTTCTAACAAAAAAATTGACATCAAACATTTAAAAAGTTAGAATGAAAATAAAATGTTAGAAATAATAAGTGAGGTTATTATGTTAGGAGAATATCTTGAATCTGTTTTTGGAAGACAAAATGTATGCGAAGAGGCGGTGCCAGAGGCAAACATCCCATATGTATTCACAAAATACCGTTATGAATCATTCCGTATATATGGACAGCAATACGTTTTCCTTTATTGGGTAAACTGGACAAACATGAGGGAGTATACCTATCGTATCCCTATTTTGGAGAAAAGGTTTTCATTGCCAATAGTACTTGTGCTGGAGAGATCATATGCTGCTCAAATCAAGAATCTCAGGGACCTCAAGATCAGGTTTGTTGAATTGGGCAAGCAGGTCTTTATGCCAATGGAAGGATTTTCTCTCAAGAAAGCGAGGAAGTCAGTTGAACAGACTGAAGTTCAGCTGTTCACTCCACAGTCACAACTGTGCGCCCTGTTCTTTCTCTATTCTGCACTGGGCAACTATACTGTCAAAGATATAACCAAGCGTACAGGCCTTAATGAAATGGCAGTTAGCCGTGGCTTAAAGGATCTAGTGATTCTTAATGCCATTTCCGCAGTGGAGAAGGGGAATGGGAAGGGAAAGGTATACAGAATTACTGAGAGCAAGCAGATTTTTTATGACCGTATTGAAGAACATCTAATCAGTCCTGTCAGAAAAGAGGTCATGATCAGAAAGGATAATCTTTCGCCGAAGTGCTATGAAGCAGGCTATACAGCTATGTCGGAATGGACAATGCTTGCAGACGATTACGAATCAACATATGCAGTATTGAGCAGGGATTTCAAAGACCTGGAGCCAATGTGCGAGAAGGCATCAGAATATTTGCTGTATGACAGCAGTTATGTGATACTTCAGGTGTGGAAATATGATCCTGCCATGTTTTCAGATACGGACGGATGCGCAGATAAGGTATCCGTCTGGCTCTCAATGTTAATGTCACATCCTGATGAAAGGACAGAGGGAGCCGTTAACGAATTAAAGAAGGAAGTGTTTAATGCCTAAGGATCCTATAGAAACAACATTACCAGTATTCGAAAAATATTTCAGCGAGTTCACTGACAATTACATGATTGTTGGAGGAACAGCATGTCTTTTCAATTTGAAGGACAGCGGTTTTACTTTCCGCCGTACCTTTAACTTGGATATGGTTATTATCATTGAGACTATCACTGAGGACTTTGTCAGGCGTTTCAAGCAGTTTGTTAAAGACGGCCATTATACTCCGTTCAGAAACAAAGAAAAGCAGCCCCAGTACTTCAGATTCGTTAACCTTGTCCATAATGGATATCCTTCAATAATAGAGCTCTTTACCAGGAAGGAGGATTTCCTTATCGTTGACGATGATGATACTTTTGTACCCATAAAAACTGATGTCGATGAGGAAATTGCAAGTTTGTCAGCCATCCTGTTGGATGACGATTACCATCAGTTTCTCAGAAGCGGCAAGGTCATTATCAACGGTGTTTCCTATCTTGACGCCCCTCATTTGGTTGCATTCAAGGCAAGAGCTTATCTTGATCTGATGAGAAGGAAGAGCGAAGGCATGCAGGTAAATACGGATGACATCAAAAAACACAAGAACGATATATTCCGTCTCACCCAGATGATTGCCAGCCGTCATGTTGAACCTAATCAGGCAGTTAAGGCCGATATTGTGGCGTTTCTCAAGTATGCCATGCAGAACCCTCCAGTTATGAAAGACATTGTAGACGTACATTTAACGTTTGAGGAGGCAGTAGGAATCCTTAAGAACTGTTACGGCATTGAATAGCAATAAGGCCACTTGATGGCATATGCTCCCAAGACGGCCGTTATGATTGTTATCTTTTGCAGAAATACACGTGGAGAGATTGGCGTATTGAACCAAACGGGAAGCCCTGTCATAAAAATTGCGGCATCAGTTTTGCGCTGGCGACAACGCCGACTCCCGACAACATACAAGCAGACCAAGCACCATGGAGCAGTATCCGGGTGCTTTTCTTGTTGGCCTTAGTTGTGCAGTAACAAAAACATGACCTGTAACCCTTAGAATGTTAGGAAGCAAAAAATGTCACATGCTGAGCCGTTTGTAGACAGAGGCCGGTCAAAAATCGTCAGCTCTAACATTTCAAATGATAAAGTGTGAATAAATGTTAGAATCACAGGCAGGCGGCGCCTACAGCCACTGAGGCAAGGGGGGGCCAAAGCCATTTGTAACATTACAAATTCAGTTGTAACATTTCAAATGTTACTAAGCAATTCAGAGTGTTACATAGCCCATATAGGCAAACAAAAAGGCCATGGCGCAAGGGTCATGGCTTTTGGTTTGTCTTTGAAATGTCGGCGGAGGCGGCTGTGGCCTATTCCTTTATGACGGGCACGGCGTTGAGGCGGCCATCGGTGCGTGTCACGCGGTAGAACTTGAAGGTGGCAAAGCCTCTGCTGTCCGGGGCAGTGGAGCGGGCGTAGATGCCCAGGCGGGTGCCCTTTAAGCCGTATCTGGATGCAGAGAACTTCTTGGTGAAGGCCTTTCCGCCGAAGGTGAACCGGAAGGTAAGCCTGTCCGGATACTCTTTCCTTGCAGAGAGCTGGAAGGTGATGTACGGGTCATCGAAGGGATCGCTCTTGGCAAGGGTCTCGTCCTTCTCGCCGTCCTCGGACCCCTCGCGGATGATGAGCATGTTCTGCCCTTCAACACGGGTCACGCAGATGTAGGAATATTTGTCCCCGTATACGGCGAAGCCTGCTTCATCGCCGTCTTCGGCAAGAGCCAGCTTGCACTTCACCTTCACGGCGAAGTTGGCGAAGGAAACCTTCTGCATGATGAGGTTTGGAATGCCGGCAAGGTTCTCGCTTTCATGGTATACGCAATTGGCCTTCAGGCCCTTTTTCATTATGTACCAGTCCGGCTGAGGATTGGTGCGGAACTCCCATATGGGGGAAAGGGCCGTGCCCTTGAAATCATCCGAGTAGTCTGTGCGGGCGTCTGTCTCCATGTCCACAGGAGAATCTCCCTCCTCAACAGGAGTGCCGGGAAGGTTGTCTCCAAGAGGAGTGCCGCAAATGGGCCAGCCATTGAGCCATGTCACAGGCTCCAGATAAACCGTCTTGCCGTACGCATCCATGTCCCTTGAGTGGAGGAAGCACCACTTGTCTCCCAGTCCGTCTGCGTCCAGCAAAGAGCCGTTGCAGGGGCCGTTTATGTCTGTCTCGCCCTCTATCATGACAACCTTTGCCTCATACGGCCCAAGAATGTCTTTGGAGCGCAGGGCGGTCTGCCAGCCGGATCTTCTGCCGCCGGCAGGGGCCAGGATGTAGAACATTCCGTCATGCCTGTACAGCTTGGGGTTGTCCGTGAGTGGTGCGGTGTCTTCGCCGTTGTATATGATGCTGTATTTGCTTGCTGCGCTCTTGAGGGTTTCATCTGCTTCGAAGATGGCTATCCTGGAGCTGTTCCCTGTTTTGGCGCGGTCAAAGGTGAAGGCTATGTAGCACTTTCCGTTGTACCAGAGGGGGCTGGGGGCCCTTAAGCCGGAGCCCTTCACAAGGGGCCGCAAAAGGGACCATTCCCCGTACGGGTCTGCGGTCTCGGACACATAGATGCCCTCTTCCGGGAAGGTTATGAGGCAGTAGAAAGTGCCGTTATGGAACCGTATGACAGGCGCAGCCGCGCCGCTCCCCGTATATGCCTCAAAAGGTATGGCCTTCAATACGTGGTTTATAAGCTCCCATTCCACAAGATTCCTGGAATGATACACCGGAACGCCCGGCACGGCATCAAATGAAGATGCAACCATATAGAAGTCATCTCCCACGCGTATCGCATCCGGATCCGGGCAGTCTGAGAATATCACAGGGTTGACGTATTTCATAATGTACCTCGCAGCTTCAAGCATCCCCATTCTAGCATACAATCCGGGGAATATCAACAAAAAATCACCATATATTGTGCCCCGCGCAGCCTTTCGGCACAAGATATGCGACAGACATCCTATACTGGCCGTACAGTTATGGCTCTTGCATGCGGCCGCAGCAGAAGACAGGGGCCGGCATCCCTTCGTGCTTTCTTGAAACAATTGGCTTATAGTATGAACATATGTTTGCAAATTGTCAAAATCAGTTCATAATTTAAAGTGAAGTCGCGCATGTGAGATTGCGTGCGAAAGCACCGATAGGGACTGGAGAGGGGCAGAAAGGCTGCAGGGTTGTTGCTATGGATGTTCTTGCCTGTAGATGGCTGTATATCCGGGCCGGATATGCATCCGGGCAGTGTGAGACAGGATGGGATGTAAACGGAAATTAACAAGAGCCCAAAACGGACTTTTGAATCCAAAAAAAGTGAGGATTTGGAGCGCAAATTCTGTTTAAAAGCCCGGAAAAGCGTGTATAATATGTTATGTATGATAAAGGCATTTAACTGCGTGGCACTGTCTGTCGCGCTTGAAAAACTGGGAGAGCTGGCAGAGGAAGACAAGGCGCGCGGGATGCGCACCATAATCTTCTGCGAGGACAGGCTGACGCTTGCCGCCGAGAGGGCGGTATGCTCAGCGGTAGGGGGCACCTTCAGCGCGAGGGTGTTCACTTTCGCGCGCTATCTTTCACTGTACGGGGACAGGAACCTCAAGGTGCTCTCGTCCCAGGGCTCTGCAATGGCCATCCGCAAGATCATAGATGAGAGCAAGGATGACTTCATACTCTTCAAGAGGCTGTCCGGCGCGGACACTGCAAAGAACGTGTATGACACCATAGCCCTTCTGTACGCATCCGCCATATCCCCGGATGACATCAGGGGCATTCCCGCGGAAGGCATATTCGCCTCCAAGCTGCATGACATAGAGATCATATACAGCAAGTATGAACAGTACCTGGAAGAGAACATGTATGAGGACAGGAACAACTACTTAAGGAAGCTGGATTCCGTCATACGCTCCAGGAACTCTGACATGCATGACACGAGGGTCATATTCCTCGGATACCAGGCCTTCACCAAGACGGGCGAGGGCTGCATAGAGGCATGCTTTGACACCGCCAGGGACGTGGCGGGCATCTTCATTGGCGGCAATGAGGAGTTCTATGTGAACGAGGCGTGCACTACATTCATAGGCCTTGCAAAGAAAAGGCACATGGAATGTGAGAGGGTGGATGTCCCCATAACCCTTATGGAGTCGCCGGATGTACTGCGCCGCAGGATCTTCAACCCGGAGAGTTATATCTTGAAGGATGAAGAGAAGTCCAAAGCGGGGGACAACGTGCTCGTGCTTGAGGCGCAGGACTCGTCTGAGGAGCTGGAGTTCATAGCGGCCGAGATAAAGAGGCTCGTGCATAAGGAGGGCTTCCGTTACGGGAAGATATCCGTCATGCTTCCGGATCTGGAAAACAGCGAAAGGGACCTGTCCAGAATCTTCGCTGAGTACCGCATACCGTACTACGCGGACAGGAAGTACGCCCTTTCCACACACCCGCTGTGCTCATTCGTGATGAGCTTTCTGCAGTGCCTTTTCTACGGCTGCCGTGCAGGGGACGTGGAGGACGTTGTGGCATCCCCGTTCTTCTCCAAAGACAGGCAAGGGCATCCTGTAACGAGGGATGAAAAGGACACCTTCCGCAACTACATGCTGCGTTTCGGCGGATACAGGGGAGCCGTGAACACCGTTCCGGACAAGTCCGTATGCGAGGACTCCGGATACGGCTATGATGAGATCATGCACGTGCGCCAGGCCTTCCTGGACGGGTACAGTCTTTTGAAGAGCCATGCAAAAACATCCAGATATGAAGGCGTAAAGGCCGTTCTGGAGATGTACGGGGCGGCAGAAAAGGCTGAGGAGATATCCGGGCAGTTTGCGGACAAGTATCCTGCGGAGGCAGAGTTCTCCCACAGGGCATGCCCCAGCATTCTGCAGGTTCTTTCCGAGGCCGAGAGCGTGACATATGACCTTAACGACACCGACTACCTCAAGGTTATAAAGTCCGGCTTCAGCGCCATGAAGATATCACTCATACCCCCCAAGGCGGATGCCGTCTTTGTGGGTGACATCTCCGCCACTGCAAACACAGGAAGCGAGGTTGTGTTCTGCGCCCGCCTCACGTCTGCAGTGCCCTCCGTGCAGACGGACTCTGCGCTCCTGTCTGACAAGGACCTGGTGTATCTTGAGTCCCATGCGATTGCCGTGGCGCCGAAGATAAAACAGATCAACATGAGAAGCAGGGAGACCACCGCTCTCAACGTGTGCTCCTTCCGCCGCAGGCTCATCTTGAGCTACCCCGCCCGCCTGGGGGCAGAGGAGTCCACGCCAAGCGAGATAATCTCATATGCAACCAGCATATTCTTAAACGATGACGGCACAAAGCTTGTTCCCGTGCGCATCTCCGATTACAACGAAGGCCGTGAGAGCATGCGCTATTACTGCAGCGAGACGCTGCCCGCAATGAAGTGGGCGGTGTCCGCAAGGAGCGGCGTGGACAGGGACAAGGTCCTGGACCTTCTCAGGCGTCACGGGAAGGAAGAAGAGGCAGCCATGGCTGCAGAATGGGCAGACCAGGCCAGCGCCGAAAAGAAAGACATAGACTGCGGCGAAGGGCTGTACTTCGCAGGCGGCTCCATATCTCCCACAACCCTGGAGACCTATTTCTCATGTCCGTACAAGGCCTTCATGCAGAACGGCCTGGGTGCAAAGGAGAGGGAAGAGGGTGGCCTCAGGGCACGGGACTCCGGCAACTTCATCCATGAAGTGCTGCAGAAAGTGACCCCCAGGCTGAACGATACGTACTCTCTCCCGGATTTTTTGCACCAGGTGTCCGAAGTCTCAGACGAGCTCTTCTCCAAGGCGCCCTATTCCGCCCTGAACCTTACAAAGAGCGGGCAGTATACGGCGCAGAAGCTGCGCGAGGAAGTGGCAGAGATAGCCTCAGGGCTTTACGAGCAGGTGAAGAACTCCGCGTTTAAGATATCCGGGGCCGAGTCCAGGTGCGAGATTGTGCTCTCCGGTGACACCAAGGTGGCAGGGCGCATAGACCGCATAGACATCCACGAAGGGCTGGACGGGGACATGGTGCGCGTTGTGGACTACAAGACGGGAAACTTTGACGCCACAGCGAAGGCCTACTACATGGGCCGCAAGCTCCAGCTGGAGCTCTATCTCGAGGCAGCGTCCGCCTCAAACGGCGCCCGCCCCGTAGCGGCATACTACTTCCCCGCACAGGTGGGCTACAAGTCCGACCAGGACGGCGTCTTCCGCATGGCAGGCTTCATGGACGCCAGCCAGGAAGTCGTGCAGGCCTCCGACATAACGGTTGAGTCCGGTGAAAAGAGCAAGTATTTCGATGCCTACCTTGCCGACAAGCAGCGCTCCGACAGCGCCATGCTTGAAGCCGTATTCCCCGATTTCCTCGACTACTCCGTCCTTGTTGCAGACAAAGGCGCCAGGGAGATGAAGTCCGGCTACATAAAGCCCTCGCCCGTTGGCAACGCCTGCACAGGATGCAAGTACGGCGGAAGCTGCGGCTTCGGCTCGGAGCGCGGAAGCGCGCCCCGCACGGCCCCCAAGAGCGTAAAGTGCATGGATATAGCGCAGATAGCACAGGAGACCCGCAAAAAGGCCGCCGCAGCCAATCCGGCTGCCGGCCCTTCCGGCTTGGACGCCCCGCTCCTTTCACTGGGCCTTTCCGAAACGCCCCTGCAGGTGCAGGGCTCCGTCTCCGCCGCAGGAGGCAAGGATGGCCCCGATGACTCATATGAAGATGACTTTGATGATGACTATGCCGGGACGCTCGGCTCGCTCGGAGGAGAATAAGATGGCAGAAGAGAAGAAAACCAGATACACCCCTGAGCAGCAGGCTGCGATAGACTGCCCGGGCAACATAATAGTGTCCGCCTCGGCCGGGTCCGGCAAGACCACGGTCATGATAGAGCGCCTTTTGAAGGCCATCCTGGCCGGCGCCTCACTGGATGAGATCCTCTGCGTGACCTTCACCAAGAAGGCTGCGGCCAACATGAAGGAGAAGCTCCGCAAAAAGCTCATATCCGCCCTTGGCGAGGCAGAGGACGAGGCCACAAAGAAGCACCTTAAAGAGCAGCTTGCGGCCATACCCGCCGCAGACATCTCCACAATCCATTCCTTCTGCTCCCAGCTCATACGCCGTTACTTCTATATAA
The DNA here is from genome assembly GCA_021204825.1 of Clostridia bacterium. GTDB lineage: Bacteria > Bacillota > Clostridia > Christensenellales > Borkfalkiaceae > Coproplasma. The sequence continues at coordinate 15,045 of JAJPYR010000034.1, forward strand.
TAGGCTGTGACGGCTCCTTTGACATAGTCTCATCCGATGATTCCCAGTTCAAGGAGTACATAGACAGGGCCTTTGAGAACCTCTTTGACCGCCTCTATGAGGCCAACGACCCCGATTTCATGCTCCTGCTCCAGTTCCTGCGCCGCAAGCGCAGGGACGACAGCGTGAAGTCCATAATTCTGGACACCTATTTTGCGGCCCGTGCCGTATCCCATTACAGGGAGAAGATAGAGGCCTCCCTTTCCATATACAACCCGGAGGGCTTCAACGGCATCTGCGACAGGCTCCAGGCTGCATTCCGTGACCAGTACCAAGCCCTGGAGGATGTCGTATTCAGCTTCCAAAAGAGCTTCGAGCCCTATTTCTACTGCATGCCCGGTGAAAAGATTCTGGGCTACGCTGCTGTCTTCCAGGACATGTACCAGACCCTGGAGACTGCCAAAAAGGCCGGCATCTTTGACCCCATACCCGCATCCATCTCATCCGTGCGCAAGCCCGTGGACTCCAAGAACGCCCCTGTGGAAGTGAAGATAGCGGGGGAATACTTCAAGTCCTCCAAGGAAGAGATAAACCGCAAGTACAGGGCGGTCCGCAAGGACATAGCGGACAGGGACACCGAATACGCCCGCTACATAAAGTCCGGCGAGCTTGCCTCTGCCTTCGCCCGCATACTGCTGCAGTTTGACAGCGAGTTCTCCGCCGTAAAGAAGGATGAGAACAAGCTGGACTACAACGACCTTGAGCATTTCTCCTTGGAGCTCCTTTCCAACGAAGATGTCATGAAGGAGATCCGTTCCAAGTACAAGTACGTCTTCGTTGACGAGTACCAGGACGTGAACCCGGTGCAGGAGGAGATAATCTCATCCATCCAGGGGCAGATATTCCTTGTGGGAGACGTAAAGCAGGCCATATACGGCTTCCGCGGCTCCAAGTCCAAGTTCTTCTCCGACAAGTTTGACACCTTTGAGTCCCGGGGCGGCAGCGCCCTGCGCATTCCCACGAACTTCCGCTCCGCAGACGCCGTCATAAAAGCCGTGAACGACATGTTCTCCGTGTCCATGACCCCCACGGTCTGCGGCTTCAGCTACAAAAGCCCCTCATCTGCAGGCGCGGAAGAGAAAGACGGCACCGTAATTCCGGACATAACGGCAGGGGCCGAGTCCCTCTTAAGCTCCCCCAGCCTCATCTACGCCCCGGACAGCACCGAAGGCTTTTCCGTGTCCGGGCCCATATCCGCATCCAGGACCAAAAAGACCAGGAGTGAGACCACGGATGAAGGCACAGCGAGCGCCGCTGCCGCTGCACGCGAGCTGGCGGAAAAGGCCGCCCTTGAGTTCATATCCAAAATAAGCGCCACAGAGAGGGGCCATGAGATGAAGGCCTGCGAAGGCTGGCCCGCGGGCTGCGGCAAGGTTACCATGCACATCTTCGGCGAAGAGCAGAAGGAGGAGATAGAGCGCAAGGTGTACTCCGTGAAGGAGGACGCAAAAGAGCACAGGGAGACCCTTGAGGCCAAGGCCATAGTGAAGCTCATCCGCTCCATATACGGAAAGCCCCGCTATGACAAGGACCTCAAAAAGGAAGTGCCCACGCAGTACGGGGACATCTGCATCCTTGCCCGCAAGAACAAGGCCCTGGAGAGCATAGTGGCAGCCCTTACGGCAGCCAAAATCCCTGCCTCCGGAGCGCAGAAGGGCAACATATGCGACACTCCGGAAGTGAGACAGATGCTGGACATCCTGTCCGTCATAGACAACTCCGAGCAGGACATAGCCCTCATAACGGCCCTTCTTTCCCCCTTGGGCAAGTTCACCGAAAACGACCTCGCCGTCATACGCACGTACTCCAAGGGGCCTGCAGCCTCATTCCGTGACTGCTGCAAGCGTTACCGCGACCATGCCCGCACGCCCCTTGCGGCCAAGCTGAAGGTCTTCTACTCCAGGCTCTCCGAGCTCCAGCAGGCTGCGGGCGTCCTGAGCGCCGGAACCCTCATAACCCGCATCCTTTCCGAGACGGGCCTTGAGGCCGAATACTCCGCCAACGGCGGGGAGCAGCTCCGCAACGTCCTGCGCCTTATGGACGAGGGCCCGGAGCTCACCCTGGCAGGCTTTCTCCGCAAGATACGTGACGGGGGCTATTCCATAGCCTCCCCCGCATGCGCACCTTCCGACTGCGTGCAGGTTATGACCATGCATGCATCCAAGGGCCTTGAGTTCCCTGTGGTAATCATAGCCGACATCTGGAAGCAGTTCACCGGCAACGGGGCTGAGGACATCTACTTTGATGAAGCCTACGGCTTCGCGCCCCGCTGCTACAACGAGTTTGACAGGACCTATTCCGACACCATCCTGCGCAAGTACATGCGCGTATCCATATCCCGTGAGGACATAAAGAACGAGCTGAACCTCTTTTACGTGGCCTGCACCCGTGCCGAGACCGAGCTGGACATCATGGCGTCCTCTGATACGCCCTCATACAGCACCGCCTCGGCCCTCAACGCGCGCTGCTACGCAAACCTTATAGACTTCAGTTCCATCCACCGCGAAGTGGTCTTTGATGAATCCTCTTCCGAGCCCCGGGAAGCCGTATCTTCCGAAGCCGGCACCCGGCCGGAACCTGTGGCTACTGTCCCCGGCCCCGGCTCCATGCCGGAACATGCTGCCGCACCTTCCGGTGCCGGCACCGGCGCACAGCCTGCATCCGCAGGGACAGCCACAATCCCCGGTCCTTCCTTAAGGCCGGATGCAGAGGCTCCGCAGGAGGTCATTGACTTTGATGACTTCTTTGAGCGCCCCTACTTCCACAGGGACAGCATAAACCTGCCGGTAAAGAGCTCCGCATCGGACATCCTCCGCATGAACAAAAACCTGGAGGAGTCTGCAGACGTGACGAAGGACCTCTTCGCCGCAGCGGATGAGCAGGATGAGAGGGAGTGGAAAGCCTCAGACCCCACAGGCATCCCCCGCGGCACAGCATACCACCGTTTCCTGGAGCTCTGTGACTTCTCACAGGTGAGGGAGGACCAGATAACGGACGAGATAAGCCTCTTCGTGTCCCATGACCTCATGACTGCGGAAGAGGCGGCATATCTCAGCCCCGCAGAGCTTGCCGCAATCCTTTCCGAGCCCGTCTTCCGTATGACGGATGGAGCGCACACGCTCCGTGAGCAGGAATTCCTTTGCCGCCTGCCTGCCTGCAAGATTATGCACACAACGGCCCTGGACACAGTGCTTGTGCAGGGGGCCATAGACCTTCTCATCTGCAGGGAAGGGGCATACCGCATCGTGGACTACAAATACTCCCGCAAGGGCCCGGACCTTCTCAAGGCCACCTACGCAGACCAGCTCAACCTGTACCGCGCGGCAGTCTCCCGCATAACGGGCGTCCCGGAGGAAGAGATACCGGCTACCATCGTGAACATCCACCGCTTGTACACCGTGGAAGTCTGAGGCGCCGAAGCCATGGCGCATCCGGGCACCATACGGCACCACACAGCGATCCCGCAGCCCGCAGCATAAGCCGCGGGCTGTTTCATACCCATATATGCCGCCGTTTTTTCCTGCGTGCATCCGCAGGGCCTTCCATGAGCCCGGTGAAGGCCGCATATGAGCCGCCCGATGCGCAGGCCCATTCTGCAGGCGCGGCAATGAGGCTGCCGGAGGGCATGCAGGCCGCAATATGCGCAGTCTTTTGCAGATATGTGCGGGGATATGCCAGATGCGGGAAGATATGAGAGGGAGATGAAATTTGTGCGCAGGGATTTTGAAAATCCTGCAAAAGTCCCGTATATTTGTTGAAAAACAGAAATGCAGGTGATAAAATATAGGGCGTTATGCAGGGGACACATCTCTCAGATCATACCGGGCGGCTGATACAGGCGGCCCTTTATATACAAACAACCAAAGGTTCAAACTTATGATAAGATTAGGGAGAGAAAGACATGAGCATCAAGATTACTGCCGATTCCACATGCGACCTCGGAACGGTGCTTACGGAAAAGTACAATGTCAGCATCATGCCGCTTACAGTCCTTTTAGGCAAAGACGTGTATCATGACGGCGTGGACATCACTCCGCAGATGATATTCGACTACGTAGCGGCAAACAGCATCCTGCCCAAGACGTCGGCCCCTTCCGTGGAAGACTATACGTCATTTTTCGCAAAGCATCTGGAAGAGTATGACCACGTCATCCACTTTAACATCTCATCCAAGGCGTCCGCGTCCAACAGCAACGCAACACAGGCCGCCGCAGCCTTCAAGGGCAAGGTGGACATCATAGATACATATGCCCTTTCCACAGGCCAGGGCCTGCTTGCCCTCAAGGCCTGCGACTTCGCCGCGGCCGGCGAGAAGCCCGCAAAGATTGTGAAGGACATAAAGGCCCTCGTTCCGAAGGTGAACACATCCTTCGTCCCGGACCGCCTGGACTATCTCCACAAGGGCGGCAGGTGCTCCCTTGCAGCCCTCATGGGCGCCAAGGTCTTAAGGCTCCATCCACTCATCTCCATGAAGGAGGGCCAGCTGTACGCCAAGAAAAAGTACATGGGCAATCTGGACGCCTGCATCCGCAAGTACGTGGACGACCTCGTGGAGGAATATCCCGCATATGACAGGACCCGCTGCTTCATAACCCACTCCAGCGCGGAGCCTGAGACGGTTGCCAAGGCAAGGGCGCTTGTGGAGAGCAAGTTCGGCTTCGATGAGGTCATAGAGACCGTGGCAGGAAGCGTGGTCACATCCCACTGCGGAAAGAACACCTTAGGCGTCCTTTTCATAGCAGAGTAATGGGAGATAGGGCCCGGTCCGGGCATTTGTCCGGGCCAAAAGCCACAGAAGGGCCTTTGTCTCATTGCCGTTGCAATGGAAAACCGGAAATATTGCGTTTATAACTTTAACCAGTACAAAAAATGTATGAACGTAGGAAAGTCTGTACATTTGGAAAATATACCTGACAAGGAGTAACCATGAAAAAAGTCGTAACGCTGGGCGAGATCATGCTTCGTCTGTCCACACCCAACAACCAGAAATTCATCCAGTCCACGGGCTTTGACGTGAACTACGGCGGCGGCGAGGCCAATGTGGCCGTATCCCTTGCAAACTACGGATATGTTTCCGAGTTCGTGACGGCTCTGCCCGCCAACGAGCTTGGAGACTGCGCAATCTCCGCACTCCGCAAGTACAACGTAAAGACAGACCACATCGCAAGATGCGGCGAGAGGCTGGGCATCTATTATCTTGAGACGGGCTCATCCATGAGGCCTTCCAAGGTGGTGTATGACAGAGCCCACTCATCCATGAGCACGGCAACGCCCGCTGACTTTGACTTTGACGAGATATTCGCAGACGCAGACTGGTTCCATGTATCCGGCATCACGCCCGCCCTTTCAGACACAGCCATAGAGCTCACAGAGGCAGCCCTCAAGGCCGCAAAGAAGCACGGCGTGACAGTATCCTGCGACCTCAACTTCCGCAAGAAGCTCTGGTCCAGCGAGAAGGCTCAGAAGGTCATGACCGGCTTCATGAAGTACGTGGATGTCTGCATAGGCAACGAAGAGGATGCAGACCTCGTATTAGGCTTCAAGCCCGGCAACACAGACGTCACATCCGGAAACCTTGAGCTCTCCGGCTATGAGGACATCTTCAAGCAGATGGTTGCAAAGTTCGGCTTCAAGTACGCCGTGTCCTCACTGCGCGTAAGCCATTCCGCATCCGACAACGGCTGGTCCGGCTGCATCTACAACGGCGAGACAGGTGAGTTCTACCACTCCACAGAGTACAGAATCACGCCCATAACAGACCGTGTGGGCGGCGGCGACTCCTTTGCCGCAGGCCTCATAACCGGCCTTCTGGACGGCAAGGACTTCAAGGCAGCCCTTGAGTTCGGCGTGGCTGCATCCGCCCTGAAGCATACCATCCCCGGAGACTTCAACCTCGTAACCCGCAAGGAAGTTGAGAACCTCTGCGGCGGAAACGCTTCCGGCCGTGTCCAGAGATAATATCTCCGCTGTGGTCCCCGCGGGCCCAGGCAGCAGAAAGCTGCTGCAAGCTCCCTGAAACGGTCCGCACAGGCCCGGGTGCCTGTCCAGGGGCTGTATCCGTATCCGGACGGACCCGGCGGTCCGTTAACTTAACATGACAACGCAGATGCCGCACAGCGACTGTGCGGCATCTTGACTAATCCGCCTGCAGCGGATGTCTGCATTCTTTACGCAAAGGAACCCGTATTATGAAAGACTTTATGGACAAGGATTTCCTCCTTGACACTGACACGGCGAAGATGCTCTACCATGAGCATGCCGAAAAGATGCCCATCATAGACTATCACTGCCACCTGAGCCCCAAAGAGATATACGAGGACAAGAAGTTCCGCAATCTTGCCGAAGCATGGCTGGGCCCCGGGGACAGAACGGGAGACCATTACAAATGGCGCTCTCTCCGTGCCCGCGGATATGAGGAGGAGACCGTTTCCGGAGCTGCTGATGACTACAAAAAGTTCATGCAGTTCTGCGAGTCCATGCCTTACTTTGTGGGCAATCCCCTGTATCACTGGTCCCATCTGGAGATGAGAAGGTACTTCGGCATAGATGAGATCATAAACGCGGAGAACGCCCCCGCAATCTGGGAGAAGGCCAACAAAGCACTGGAGACCCTCACCGCCCGCGAGATGATGTACAAGATGAACGTAAAGGCCGTCTGCACCACCGACGACCCCACGGACTCCCTCGAGTGGCACAAAAAGATGGCGGAGGACCGCACACTCAAGGCGGTTGTGCGCCCGGCATTCCGTCCGGACAAGGCCGTGCACGTTGAACAGCCCGCCTTTGCCGGCTGGGCCGCAAAGCTCTCCTCCGTCTGCGGCAAAGAGATAACCTCCCTGCAGGACTTTTTAGACTGCCTCGCTGAGCGCGTCGCATACTTCCACGAGGCCGGCTGCCGCCTTTCCGATCATTCCCTTGAGCCCGTATACTACGCCCCCGCCACATACGAAGAGGCGAACAGCGTGTTCCTCAAGGGCCTTGCAGGCGCGCAGATCTCCTCTGAGGAGCTGGACAAATACATGGGATACGTGCTTGTATTCCTTGCAAAGCAGTACAATGACCACGGCTGGGTGCAGCAGTTCCACATAGGCGCCATGCGCAACAATTCCAGGCGCATGTACGGCTTGGTTGGACCCGACACCGGCTTTGACGGCATGGATGACGCCAACTACATAGCAAAGCTCTCCGGCCTCCTGTCCGCCATGGACATAAACGATGGCCTGCCTAAGACCATCCTGTACAATCTCAACCCCAAGGACAACTACTCCCTGAACATCCTCGCAGGCTGCTTCCAGAAGGAAGGCGTGAAGGGGAGGGTCATGACAGGCACCGCATGGTGGTTTTTAGACCAGCAGGACGGCATCCGCCAGAACCTTGAAACCCTCATGCAGGTGGGCCTTGTCTCGCAGTCCGTAGGCATGCTTACAGACTCCCGCTCCTTCCTGGCATATCCCCGCCACGAGTACTACAGGCGCATCCTGTGCTCCATGCTGGGCCGCCTTGTTGAGTCCGGACAGTATCCCGCATCCGAGCTTCCCCGCTTGGGGCAGATAGTGGAGGACGTCTGCTTCAACAACGCCAACGAGTACTTCGGCTTCAACATAAAGCTCTGACGCCATTCCACTGGCGCAGGCAGCTCAATCCGGCATCTCAATAAACCGGCACATAAAAAGAAGGCGGAGCCCATTTTGGACCCCGTCTTTTCTGCCTTATAGTCTTTATATGTGCGCTGTTTCACTCTGCCTCAGTATCATGCTGCGTATACTGGCGGTTTCCGTCATACTGCGCTTCAGCCTCCGCAATGGCCTCCAGGTCATCATGCGATATAAGCTCCTGCTCGTAAGCCTCATACAGGCGTATATACTCGCCCTCTCCAAGATCAACCACATAGGTGTAAGAAGGGTCTCCGGGCGAGAAGATATACACTCCGTCTATCTCGATTGTCGTCACAACGGCGTTGACATCGGAGCCGGCATAATAATACTTTGCATAATACACTTCGTGTCCGGAATATTCCCCCACGTCCCGCTGGGTCTCCACAACCAGAGTGCCTTTGTCCTCTGCATCCACGTCACCTATGGTGCACGCCGCAACTCCTAAGCACGCCGCTATAGCGCACAGAGCCACGGCAACGGTCATAATGATGGCAGCCAGTCTCTTTCTCATATCTCACCCCATATGTGCATCCTTAAGCCGGATGCACCATTATGATATCATGCCGGCAGACAAAAAACAAGACGTCAATCTGCCCGTCTGCCCGAGATTGTTGATTTTTCAGCGTTTTTCAGTCCCGCCCGGCCATTAAGTGCCAGTTGCGCGAAAAAAATGCTCATTTCAGCCAGTCAGCGGGCAATGTTTCCGGGTCATATGGTACAATGCCTTCAAAATCCGGGAGTATATGCCGGAAACGCATAAAACGGCCATGATTATGTACGGTTTGTATATTGTATTTGTCATAAGGCCGTACTAAAATATGAAACGCTGGAAGAGCCGCAGAACGGCCTCAGCAGGGGGAAATACAATGAAAAACCAGGTGTTCAATCCGTATCTGCCTTCATATGAGTACATTCCGGACGGGGAGCCCCACATCTTCAACGGCCGTGTATACGTATACGGCTCACATGACAAATTCGGCTCATCCGGATTCTGCGTGAACAATTACGTTACCTGGTCCGCGCCCGTGGAGGACCTCTCGGACTGGAGATACGAAGGCGTCATCTTGAAGCGCGAAGATGACCCCAACAACAAGCACAAGGCCGCCCTCTATGCCCCGGACGTATGCCAGGGCCCGGACGGCAGATACTACATATACTTCTCACCGGCTCCCGGTTTCGGCAAGAAGACCCTCTATGTCGCTGTGGCAGTCTCGGACAGCCCCGCCGGGCCTTTCACATACCACGGCAAAGTTGACCTCTCCAAATGGATAAAGAGCTACGTTCCCTTTGACCCTGCCGTATACGTAGAAGACGGGCACGTGTATCTCTATTACGGTTCCGGCGTATATCCGCCCATCTCATTCTTCATCTCCAAGAAGGGAGTGAAGGGGGGAGCCGTTGTGGAGCTGGATCCCAAGGACATGTACACCGTTATCACGGAGCCTGTCATGACGGTTCCCATGAAGACCACGGACACCACAGGCGAGTACGGAGACCATGTCTTCTTTGAGGCATCCTCCATGCGCAAGATAGGCTCCAGATACTATTTCGTATACTCATCCCAGCTGGGCCATGAGCTCTGCTACGCAGTAGGCGACACCCCCACAGGGCCTTTCACCTACGGCGGCATTCTTGTGTCCAACGGCGATATTGGCCTGGGCGCCCGCACCAACCCCAAGACGGCCTGCAACTACACCGGCAACACGCACGGCGGACTTTTGAACCTCGGTGACAAGACATACGTTTTCTACCACAGGCACACAAACCGTCATGACTTCGCCCGCCAGGACTGCGCAGAGCTCCTGCCGGTCAACGCGGACGGCTCCTTCGGCCAGGCAGAGGTAACCTCATGCGGCCTCAACGGCGGCCCTCTTGCAGGCACAGGAGAGTACGAGGCCCGCATCGCATGCCATCTCACGTCCAAAAAGGGAGACCGCTTCTACAGCATCTTCCGCGGAATAGCAGGCAGCGAGCCCTTCATTACGCAGACTGGCAAGGACCGCGAGGACAATCCGGACCAGTACGTGGCCAACATCCATGACGGCACCACAGTGGGCTACAAGTACTTTGACCTCTCCGCCACCGCATCCGTCGGCGTGCGCTTTGCAGGCAAGGGCCAGGGCAAGCTCATAGTCCGCACATCCCTGGACGGCTCCCCTGTGGCAGAGATTGCTGTCTCGGGCACGGGAGCAGGGAAGCAGGAGGCAGAGGCTGCCCTTTCAGGGTGCTCTGCGAAGAGCGCGCTGTACTTCACATATGAGGGCAAAGGGAGCATAGACCTGCACACCGTAATCCTCAAATAACAACAAGTTTTAAACGCAGCCTAAGGCGCATGCATGCGCCGGGCCTGCGCGGAAATATCAAGCTGCAGGAGAGGCACCGCGAAGATACGGTGCCTCTCTAATATTACCCTATATTGCCCTGTGAACTTTTGCATCCCGCCCGGGATGCCCGGCCCCTTCTGTCCTTTCTGTGGGCGTCATCCCCTGCGCATCACTTTGCGCAGCCGCACTCATGGTTGCAAAGGTCCAGTTTCTCAAAGACGTAGCATTCCGTGTCCGTGTCATACTGGTCCGTCTTCGCATAGCCGCAGGCCGCAAAGAAGCCCTCGGCTTCCGGAACGGGAAGGCAGTACGCCTGTGTGGCGCCTGCCTCACGGAGCTTCATCTCTGCCGTATACAGCAGAAACCTGCCCAACCCCCTGCGCCTGAAGCCCGGGGCTATGTACATCTCGCGGATGTCTCCCCAGCCCTCACGCCAGCACCAGTCATTGTCTATGTCATCTGTCTGCCGTATGGCAAAGCCGCAGGGGACGTCATCCTCGTATATGAGGTCCACAAAGATCATCCCTGCCATAATGTCCGGCATGACATACCCGTCCAGGGTCTCCTGGGCGTCATCCTCACAGTCCAGCTCCTCATAGTATGCCTTGAAGAGGGGCTCAAAGTCCGCTAACCTGTTGTCCTGCAGCGGAAGCACAGCTACCATATCATATCCTCCGCAGGCATCCGCCTGCATGGCCCCTTCCGTATCCCGGTCCCGGCCGCATGCCGTCTGCAGACGCAGACGCAGAACGGACGGGAGTGGAGGGGACATATAAAAACAGGCGGGACAAGCCCGCCTTGGTTTTTACTCTGCTGCTGTTTCTGTCTCTTCTGTCTCTACGGGGAATACGCAGACCTTCTTGCCTGTCCTTCCGAGTCTCTGGAAACGGACAACTCCGTCCACGAGAGCGAAGAGCGTATAGTCTCTGCCCATGCCGACACCCTCGCCGGCCTTGATTCTGGAACCGCGCTGTCTTACAATGATGTTTCCTGCAAGAACAAACTGTCCGTCTGAACGCTTGGTGCCAAGCCTCTTCGCGATGCTGTCTCTGCCGTTGTGCGAAGAGCCGGAACCTTTCTTATGAGAGAATAGTCTGAATAAGAACATATCTGCCTCCTTGATTACTCTGCCGCACTCGCATCGCCTGTGCCTATGGCGGTTACCCTGATGAGGGTGAAGGGCTGTCTGTGGCCCTGCTTCTTTCTTTCGTTCTTCTTGGGCTTGTACTTGAAGACTATAATCTTCTTGGCCTTGTCCTGGGTTACGACCTTGGCTGTGACCTTTACGCCCTCAACCTCAGACCCTACCTGGATGCCTGCCTCGTCAGCCGTAAGAATAACGGGGAATTCCACAACGGAACCTACCTCGGCCGCAAGCTTCTCAACCCTTATGAGATCGCCCACCTGTGCCTTGTACTGCTTTCCGCCGTTGTCGAAAATCGCGTACATATTTACCTCCTCTGTCCAGTCTCGCCGGGGTCCATTGCGTTATGGCAAGGCGGCACGCAAGTGCTCTTAGAAAGCCCGTCCCGAGCGGCTCATTGTCCATTTTATAAAACAAACGTTGCCGTGTCAAGCGATTTTCAGCCCCGGCAGGCCAAAAACAGCCTTCCGGAGCCCTTCTGCGTGTGCAAAAACCCCTGAATTTCCTTGCAAATCAAAAAAAATGCAAAAAATGGTTTTAGTTTCACTGAAAAGCGTTTATAATATATTATGTAAGGATAAAAATCTTTGGAGTACATATAATGAAATTCGAGTTCAAGAGCATAGCTGTGGAAGACCTTCAGTTCAAGCTTAACAGAGTAAAGTTCGCGCCCAATGAAAGGCTTGACATAAAGCCCCAGTTCTCACGCCAGGTGAGAAAGGTTGCCGGCAACGACAAGCTTATCTTCGTTGCCCTTTCCGTGAAGATCGAGTCCACGGACGCTGAGCCGAAGCCCTTTGACATCGCCGCCACATACGTAGGCGTATTCGAAGTGTCCGACATGCAGGGAGACGATGAGCGCAAGTTCGTCATCGAGGCCACCGGCCTCATTTACCCTTACCTGCGCGCAGGCATCACCAACCTGACATCCTCCGCATACATTGCGCCTCTCAACCTGCCCATCATCAACGGACCCATCTTCCCCGAAGACCGCCAGACCTATGCTTTCTCCGTAGACTCCAGCGACCTCAACTGATTCCGGCCGGCACAATCCAGCAGCATAACCATGGCCCCTCGTCCAGCCAGACGGGAGGCCTTTTCATGTGTCCGGAAACGCTCCGGAAGCCATCCCCGGCCTTATTCACAGCAAACTGCATTTTATGAGGAAATTTCCGAAAGCGATTTTCGACACTTTGCCGGAAAACTTTTGACCTGGACCACATATCAGAAAACTTTTGACCTGGACTACACAAAGGTGGAAAAGTGATGCTATGCATCACAACAGATGCGGATATGGGGAGATTTGCTATGAGAAAAAGCTGTTCGCGGCAGCATGCTGCTGCCTTACTGTGGCCGTTCTTGGCTCTGTCGCTGCGCTTGCAGGGTGTGGGCTCGGGTCTGGCAGTGACATGACGGATGATGATTGCGCTGCGCTGCAGGAGGCCGTCAGTGCCGCAAAAGCTTACGAAGGTTCTTTTACTTTAGTAGAGAAGCTTGACGTTGATTACAGCGAAATTTATGAAGACAGTGACGAGACGGAAAAGGAATCCAGTACTGAAAAGGATGTGACTACGTACTCTTTCAACGAGGCAGATAATTCATATGTAGTTTTGGATGACTATTCATATTACTACAAGTATGAGTGTGGTGATGACACAGAAGAAGATACTGAATTAAGTGTATCCAAGGATTACTACACGAACGGCTATCGCTACAGTTACAGCAAGGATGATAACAATGCTCCGACAACTTCTGTTGCAGAATATACATTAAAGACCAGAAAACTGTACTCCTGTATGGAAATATATCTGGATGACTATGGTTCAACAGTGGAAGAGGTTCGGGAATATTTCCTAGGTGATGAGGATGAGGAAGAATCTGAAGATTATAGTTATAGCGCAGATGTTTCCCTGAAAGTAAAAGGATCCACATATACAATAAAGTATAATGTATCATATGCATATGATACCAAGTACGGCAGCGAGGATGTTACGTATAACAGAACATATTCCTACACAGTGAAGAACGGATATATTACTGCTTACACCGTTATCACGAGTGAAGAAGATACGGAGGTATATAAGAATGATACGTACACAGGATCAGTGACATATGAGTACAGCGGCACTATCTCATACGCATATGATTCAACCCTCATGCCCTCCGCAGCAGTGCTGGCCACATACGGAGCATAACGCACCGTCCGCCGTTATTCACTTCAGCAGCATATGACAGCACCTTCCCCTGCCGGATATCCGGCGGGGGAGAGCTTTAATTGGCATAGGCTAAAAAAGGCATATGCCAGGCAAAAAGGCATTGAAACGGGGCCCGGAAAGGGATTCCGCGGGGAAGGATCTTAAGGCCGGCGAAGGCGGCGGGAGAGTTGTATGAACGCATAAATTTTCTTGCAAAATCATGGATTTTGGACCGAAATGAGTGATACGGGCTTTCAAAATAAGTTGACAGAAAAATTTTTAGCTGTTATACTC